>JBEKFI010000012.1:0-42411 GCA_050013395.1 Verrucomicrobiia bacterium
CAAGCGGGGCGAGGAGATCTCCCCTCTCCCTTCCCAAGGGAGAGGGTCAGGGTGAGGGTTCGAGCAGTGACACACTGTGGGTTGTTTAAGCGCATCGTGAATAATCCGGGTTAGAATGTACCGATTATTAGCAGGTTCACCGAAAAAAGCCAGCTTCTTCCAGCCGGTGTGATTCAAACCGGTGATCATGAGTGCGCCGTTGCTATCCCGCCAAGGCAATCGCACAACAAGTTGGAGTGAATCTGAAGCGAAGATCGTGGCAAAAGCCACCGTGGCAAAACCCAGTTGCAAAATCTTCGGTTTTATCTAGACTCGCGCTGGCAATGCCATTGTTAAACCGACGGCAGGCCAAGACCGACAACGGGAGAACCGATGAGAACAACGGTGAGTATTTTTTTGATGCTCGCAGTCGCAAGGTTTGTCTTCGGCACATGCTTCGCCGAGACGCGTGATCCCGCGAACTACGTGGGTTCAAAAGTCTGCGGCATCTGCCACAAGAAAAATGAAGACGGCAACGCGTTGGCCAAGTGGCAAGCAGGACCGCACGCCAAGGCGTCCGAGTTGCTCGGCACGCCCGAGGCGAAAGCCGCCGGCGCCAAGGTCGGCGTCGACAATCCTCAGACCAGCAACAAGTGCTTGAAGTGTCACTCGACCGCCTACAACTTCACCGAGTCGGTAGCGACCGAAAAGATCAAACCCGAAGAAGGCGTTTCCTGCGAATCCTGCCACGGCCCGGGAAAGAAATACATGGCGAAGTCCACGATGGAAGACCGCGCGAAAGCCGTTGAGGGCGGACTGGTTTATCCCGCTTCGAAGAGCTGCGAGCTTTGCCACAACGATCAGAACCCAACGTGGAAACCCGATCGCTACACCACGAAGGACGGCAAGAAGGTCGGCTTCGATTACGACCAGGCCTTTGAGAAGATCAAACACCCGGATCCCCTCGTTAAGCATTAGGTCGCAGGCAATGGGGGAGTGGCCATGGGAAACCCCGGCAAATTGGAAAAGGGCGTCGCGGCAAGACCGATCGACACGCTGGCGTCGGTCAAGTTTGCGTTTGCCGTCGTGGTTGTTATCGCGGTCGCGTGTGTGGCGGGAACGATGTTGCCGCAGGGCGCGGACGTCGCGGCCTACCTCCACAAACATCCGGAAGCCGGCGGACAAATGGCGCTGTTGGGCACTCTCGGTCTGACGCACGTTTTCTACTCATGGTGGTTCACCGGACTGCTGTGCGTGCTCGCCGCCAGCGTGGCCGTGTGCAGCGCGCGCCGCTTTGCCACCGCGCAGCGCACGACCGGTTTTGCCCGCGGTCGTGCGCTCGGCTCGATGCTCACGCACATCAGCATTTTGTTGATCCTTGCGGGAGGCGTCATCCGCGGCGTGTGGGGCGAAAAAGGGTACATCGAATTCCACGAGGGCGACACGAAAGCGCAGTTCATCGTCGAAGGCAAGGAGAGGCCGCTTCCGTTCGCCCTTCATCTGGCCAAGTTCGAGATCGAAACGTACGCGGCCAAACCGGTGAAGCGGGATGACGACCCGGACCAACTCCTCGTTGCGTGGCCGGAGAAGAATCTGAAGGCCGCGTTGCCCATCAAGCTCAACGTCGAGCAACAGTTCGCGGATTTTCGCATCAAGATTCTCAGGTACGTCCCAGACTTCAGCATCGACATGAGCACGCGCGAGGTCACCAGCCGCTCAAACGAACCGCGCAACCCCGCCATCCTCGTGGCCGTCGCCGGCCCGAATTACCAGAACCATCACTGGCTGTTCGCGAGATTCCCCGATTTCGTGATGCCCACGAAGGACGGTCACGCCAGCCCCGACCGGAAGTCGGGGTTGCAGATGGTGTATGAGAATCACGCCACCGCGAAGCGGCAGCGCATCGAAGGGCCGATCAAGAGTTTCAGGAGCACGCTCGATGTTATCCAGGGCGACAACGCCGTGGTGCAGGCCAAGACGATCGAGGTCAACAGCCCGTTCTCATACAAGGGCTACACGTTCTATCAATCGGGGTACAACCCGGACGACCTCTCTTACACCTCGCTACAGGTCGTGAAAGATCCCGGCGTGCCAGTGGTGTACGCGGGGTTCTCGCTGATGATCGTCGGGCTGTTCGTCGTGTTCTACCTCAACCCGTGGCTCAATGCACGGAGGAAGAACCCTCACCCTGACCTTCTCCCTTGCACGACAAGGGAGAGGGGAATCTCCTCGCCCCGCTTGCGGGGAGAGGATCAAGGTGAGGGGTTTGCCGGGAGGAGGGCATGACTCTCTTCGTCGCCGGCTTGAGTTACAAGACCGCACCTGTTGAGGTGCGCGAGCGGGAGTTGGCGTTGTGCCATCAGATCATCGACATGCGGGTGGCGGCGTTGATGGACAAACTCAACCTCGAAAAGGAGCGGCTCTATGACGTGGGCCTTCAATCTCAGCCTGGCTGGGTATCTCACGGCACTGCTGTTCTCGGCAGCTAACCTGTTCTCGAAGAAAGGGCGGTTCGCCTCGATTGCGACCGTGTTCCTGTCGGCGGGCGCGCTGGCGCAAACGACGTACATGATTCTGCGTTGGCTGGCGGCGGGCCGCGCGCCGTTCAGCAACATGTTCGAGTCGATGGTGCTGTTTGCGTGGACGATTGTCGTCGTGTATTTGGCTCTGCAGGTGCGCCGCGAAATTCCCGTGCTCGGCGCCGCGACAGCGTTGCTGGCCGTGTTGACGCTGGCGTACGCGAGCACGTTCGGGACAAAAATCCAGCCACTGATGCCCGCGTTGCGGAGCAACTGGCTGACCGTTCACGTCTTCACCTGTTTCCTCGGCTACGGCGGGTTTGCGATCGCCGCGCTGTCGAGCATTGGCTACCTCGTCACGCCGAAGAGTCGTCCGCAGATTGAAGTTGCCTTCGACACGGCGACAGCGAAGACGATCTCGTTCGGTTTCCTGTTCCTCACGGCGGGCATCATCACCGGCGCAGTGTGGGCGAATTCGGCCTGGGGAACATACTGGTCTTGGGATCCGAAGGAAACGTGGTCGCTGATTACCTGGTTCATCTACGCGGTTTATTTGCATTGCCGCTTCATGCGCGGTTGGAAAGGCAAACGCGCTGCGTGGATTTCCGTCATCGGTTTCGCATCGGTCATTTTCACCTACTACGGCGTGAATGTCCTGCTGGGCGGGTTGCACAGTTATGCGACCTCATGAACAACTTCTGGCTTGTCACCCTGAGCGAAGCGAAGGGCCTCTGCACGCATGCTCACGAGCGAGCTTCCAAGCCGAGATTCTTCGCTTCGCTCAGAATGACAACCTTCGGAGGCGCGCGTGGCTACTCGCTGTTTTCATCGTCCTTATTCCCCATGTCGCCCGGGCCATCGACAACGCTGACTGTTTCGTCTGTCATTCTGACCGGACGCTGACCAAGACCAACGCGACCGGCAAAGCAATCTCGTTATTCATCGACGAAACGAAATTTGGCCGGTCGATCCACGCCAAGAACCTCTGCACAAGCTGTCACACGGACATCACTGATCTGCCGCATCCCGAGAAACTCAAGCCGGTCAGTTGCAGCCAGTGCCACCGGGTGGAGACGGAAATCTATCTCAAAAGCGATCACGGCCAGGCGATTCACAAGGGCGTGTCGGAAGCGGCTTCCTGTCAGGATTGCCACGGCAATCCACACGAGTTGCTCAATTACCGTAATCCGGCGTCACCGGTGTTCCGCACCAATCTCCCCGAGACCTGTGGGCGTTGCCATGGCAGCACCGCGGAGATGGAGAAGTTCCACCTACGCCAGCGCAGTCCGATCGTGAGCTACGAGAAGAGCGTCCACGGCATTGCCCTCCTGCAAAAGGGGGAGATGAACGCGGGAGTCTGCACGGATTGCCACGGCTCGCACGACTTGCACAAATCCACCAATCCCGCTTCCAAGCTCTACTGGCAAAACGTCCCAAATACCTGTGGGAAATGCCACGAGAACGTGGACCAAACCTACATGCGCAGCGTTCACGGCCAGGCGGTCAAGGCCGGCGTGCGCGATGCGCCCGTCTGCACGGACTGTCACGGCGAGCACACGATCACCGCGGTCAAACTCGCCACTTCCCGGGTATCCCCGGCCAACATCCCTGAGGCGTGCGGCCAGTGTCATGCCGCACAACGGATCGTCACGCAGTACCGTTTGCCACCGAACGTGTTCAGTACCTACATTCAAAGTTTCCATGGCTTGGCTTTGCAAGGCGGGAACCTTACCGCCGCCAATTGCGCCTCCTGCCACGGCGTGCACGACATCCTGCCCGCCAGCGATCCCCTCTCGATGATCAACCCGAAAAACCTGCCTCAGACCTGCGGCAAGTGTCATCCGGGCATTGGCACCCGGCTCAGCGCGGAATTCTTCCGGATCCATGCTCCGCCCGGCGCAGCGGAAGGCAAACCGTGGATCGTGAATTTCATCACGCGGCTCTACATTGTGCTGATTGCGCTGACCATCGGTGGAATGGCGATATTCAACTTCCTCGACTATCTCTGCAAGACCCGCGCCCACATCCGCGCCGTGCGGGCAAGCGACGGCGAGTCGCGTCTGACGCGTTGGATGCGCGCTCAACACTTCTTGCTGATGGGTCTGTTCATCCTGCTGGCATACACCGGCTTCGTCCACAAATTCCCAGATGCCGTGTGGAGTTGGCCGTTCCACGTGCTGCCCAACGGCAGCGACATGCGCGGGATGATCCACCGCGTCTGCGGGTGGACGTTTGCCGTCTTCTTCATCGTGCATCTGATCGCGTTGGTCGGCACACGCCGGGGCCGTGCCAACTTGCAGGCGCTGTGGTTTGTGTGGGCCGATTTCAAGGACGCCATCGGTCAATTGGCGTTCAATCTCGGCCTGCGCCGTGAACCGCCGCCGCACCGGCGCTGGAACTACGCAGAGAAGGCGGAGTATTGGGCGCTGGTCTGGGGCTCGGCGGTGATGATCATCACGGGCGTGATGTTGATTTTTACCGAGACGGTGCTGCGGTTGCTGCCGAAGGTCTGGCACGACGTGGCACAGGTGATTCACTACTACGAAGCGTTGCTCGCGACGCTGGCAATTCTGGTCTGGCACTTCTACTGGGTCATCTTTGATCCGAAGGAATACCCTATGAACCCGGCTTGGCTCATCGGAAAGAAAGCGCCGCACAAGTCGCGCACAGTCGAACCCGCACGGGAAGGAGAAGAAAATGACAAGGGCCACGTCTCGACATAAGACAAAGTGATTGATTCTGGGTGCGAAACTGTGCAGTTTGGCGGGCATGGCACTGCGGCTGACGCCATGGCTCGATCGGAACCATCCGTTGCCAACAGTCGTAGAGAAAGTGAGACGGCAATCGTTTTGTGACGAGACCGGACCCTGTTATTCTGGCATATGGGCTGCCATGGAGAGAGAGCGGAGGAGGAAGACAATGCGCGGAATATCTCTACTCAATTTTAAATCAGTCATGAACCTGGCTGTCGTCGCTCTGGCTGCAATGATTCTGGTGCCCAGTTGCGTGGCGGCGCCCGCTGGCGCACAACTTGGGCCGGTCTGGACCAGCGGCAGCCTGACCTCCGGGAGCACGCTTTCGTATCAACTCAGCCTCACGGTGACCAGCCCGGATGTGCTGATCAGCAAGGCGTCGATCAAGGGCAAACGGTGGAAGGCGAACTTCCCGATCCTCACCACTTCGCCTGTGGCGGGCGTCACTATCGTGACCAGCGCGCCGGTCACCATTCCCTCGAACTTCACAGGGACAGCGGTACTGCGAATCCGGCCAAGGTATGGGCGGCGAGCGATTGGCAACAAGGCCATTTGGGTCACCATCACGGCGCCTCCGTCAACGCCGCCTGCGGCGCAGACGACCTGGTACGATGTCGGGTTTAATTCGAACGTCACTGTGAACGCCGATGCTGTTTCGACCAACGGCATGACGCCTCCGATTGCCTACGCTTGGACGATCACGGACACCGACGTGCGCACAAACGCGACGTTCAACTCCACCACCAATGCGGCGTCGAGGTTCAATACGTTGCCGATTACTTCGTTCACCGGCGCCGTGGTCTTCGCGAACCATGTCGCGCCCGGTGTCGATCTGGATAAGCAATATGATCTGGATACGAATCCCAATCTCGTCGGGTTCAATACCGAGCAGGTGAACCTGACCACGTACCATCTGCAGGTTGTTGTCTCCGATGCAGCCTCGCACTCTGCGACCGGGACGGTCACGGTAACCTCCACGAGTGTTTCACCGGCTCAGCCGACTCTCCCGATCGGCGAGCGGCAGTACCTGACCGCGATGCCGAATGGGACGAATTTCGTTACCGACGGTGTAACCAATCTGGTTCCCGTCGCCTCCACTTATAGCTGGAGTGTCGCAGCAAAGCCGGCTGGTTCGACGGCGGTTCTGGAGAACCCAAAGACGCGTACTCCTTCGCTGCGACCGGACAAGGAGGGCGACTATGTCTTGCAGGTCGCGGTAGCCGGCCCGGTCGGGGTGACCAATTCCTCTTACGTGACGGTTAGGGGCGCGAGTTACGTTGGCGTGGCCACCTGCGCTTCGTGCCACGGACTTAATCCACGGGTCGGGCTTGACGACCGTTACACGCCGTGGAGTCAGACGTTGCACGCCACGATGGCCCAGCGAGGAGTTGATGGTCTTGTCTCATCGCATTACAACGAGAGCTGCTTCGCTTGTCACACTCTGGGTTACAACAAGGCTCCGCTGGCGGTGAACGGCGGGTTCGATGATGTCGAAAAGACGCTCGGCTGGAAGTTCCCGACGGTGCTGCAAATTGGCAATTATGCGACGATGCCCACAAACCTGCAGAACCTCGCCAATATCCAGTGCGAAAGCTGCCACGGTCCCGGCAGCCAGCATCCGGGCGAGGAGTCCACGAGCTTGGATGTCGCAGCTTGCGCAACCTGCCACCAAGATGGCAGTAACCATTTCCGGCCGAGCCAGTGGGCATTGGGACCACATGGCGCCGATGATGGTTACCTGTCAGTGTCCTTGGAAGAGGGCGTCAACCCCTCCTGCTCAAAGTGTCATTCGCCTGCCGGCTTGGTGGACTCTTTGGAAGGGAAAACCCCCATCCGCGCGGTTGCGGGCAGGCTTACATGCTCAGGGTGTCACGATCCACACAACATGGCGATGTCCCCGGCGGAAGCGCATCAGCTCCGGGTGTATAACACGGTGACTCTGGATGACGCCGTGGCTGCGCCGCCGCCGACATTGACCAACCAAGGCCCCTCGGCGATGTGCATGTTCTGCCACAACGCGCGCCGTAGCCCGCCGGCAACGTACGTTTCGACCGGCTCCAACGCCACCCGACTACCGCATGAGAGTACAGCGACTGACGTTTTGTTGGGCATTCGCGCCTCCACGAACGTTCAGACCGTCGTCAGCAGCGTGACCAACACGCTCGCCACGGTGCTACTGGAAAACTCCGCCCACTCGGGCGTCGCCAAGTGCATCAACTGCCACATGTATGATGCCGGCAAGAATACCGTCGGCGACCACACCTTCAGCATGACCGACAGGCTGACCGATGAGGACAACCTCGCCGCGTGTAACCAGTGCCATGCCGGCGTCGATCCCGTTAGCGACTTCGACCACGTTTCAGTCGTTATCAGCGGTCGCCCCAACGGCGGTGACTATGACGGCGACGGCGTTGTCAACGGCGTGCAGACCGAAGTGGATGGCGTGATGACGAACCTCGTGACGAAGATGTTTGCTACCGGCATGAACAGGAATGGGACGGGCGGTGCGCTTTGGTCCGGCTACTCCACCAACGCGGTGGTAAGGGCGGTCCAACGCAATGCTGCCTGGAACGAATTCCTCATCGAGCGTGAACTGAGCCACGGCGTGCACAACACGGCGTTCACGGTGCGGTTGTTGCAGTGGAGCTATACGGTGCTCAGCACCAATACCGCCGGCAACGCCTACCAAGTTGACTTCCCGAACGCGGACCTCCGTTAATTGAGGCGCCATTGAACAAGGTCACGCCCAAGAAGCTGTACCTGGCCAGCATCATCGGCGGCCTCGCCGTTGTCGGGCTGCTGATCTCCTGCGCGACGGTTGAGCGGGTCGTGGTCGCGCCTCCAATGATTCCCGGCGCGAAGTACGTCGGTATGGACCAGTGCGGGCTTTGCCACGAGAAAGAGGTCAAGAACTTCAAGCTGGCCTCCCACGCCCGCATCCAGATCCCCGGCGAAGGCGAGCGCGTGCAGGACGAAGGTTGCGAATCTTGCCACGGCCCCGGCAGCTTGCATGTGGACGCGGGCGGCGGCAAGACCAACATCGTCAATCCCGGCAAAAGCCCGGATGCTTGTTTCCAGTGTCACCTCGACAAACAGGCTGAATTCAGTTTGCAGCACCATCACCCGGTCAAAGAAGGGCGGATGAGTTGCACCGCCTGTCACGATCCGCACGGCGAAGACGTGAACCGGCCCAAAGGGATGTTCGTCGCGCGGGTCAACGACCAATGCGCGCAGTGTCATCGCGGGCAGAGCCGGCCGCACGTCTTCGAGCACGAAGCGCTGCGCGAGGGCTGCACAACCTGCCACAACGTGCACGGCTCGATCAACGACAAGATGCTCACCGAACGCGACAACAACCTGTGTCTGAAATGTCATGCCCAGGTCGCCATGCCCCACACCTCAGGCACGACATTCATCGGCAACTTCGACCACACGCCGTTCCTGAGCCGGGGCACGTGTTTCAGTGCCGGCTGCCACACCGCTGTGCACGGGTCGGACATCAACTCCCACCTGCGGTATTAGCCTCGTTGATTCATGAACCGCATCGCATTCCAACAACCCCTCATCCTTCGGCAGACTCAGGACAGGCTCTTGATCCTTTGCCGCAAACGACGGCGGCGTCTCGCAGACTCGGCTCCCCCGCAAGCGGGGAGAGGAGGTTTTCCCTCTCCGTTTCCAAGGGAGAGGGTCCGGGTGAGGGTTGAGCCGTTGGCGGAGTGTTGTCGGTTTGAGCGCATCACGATAAGCACGCTACGAATAATCCGGCTGGGAACACGCTCATGAAGCGATCAATCTTGAAAACGTTCCTGGTCACCGTCCCGGTGTTTGCGTTCGCGGCTCGCCCTATCTTCGCGGACGAAACTAATACCGTGGCCGAGCCGAGCGTGACGGTCACACCGATGGCCCAGTACGTGACGGTGCGCGGCGACGCGGCAAAATTCCGTGAAGACTGGGGAATCAAGGATGGCTGGACAGGCGGTATCGAGGACGCCACGTACAGTCAGAAGCTCGGCAAAGACTGGCAGTTGAATCTGGAAGGCCGGGCAATCTTCGACAACGAAGATTACAGGCTGCGGCTGGAGATTGTGAACCCGAACGTCGGCTTCGTGCGCGTCGGATTCACCGAGTTCCGCACGTATTACGATGACAACGGCGGATTCTTTCGTTCGTTCACGCCGTCCTCCTTCCAGTTGGGTCGCGATTTGTTTGTCCGCAACGGCGACGTCTTCTTCGAGACCGGTCTGACGCTGCCGAATCTGCCGAGACTGACGCTCGGCTACGAACGGCAATATCGTGACGGAGAAAAATCGACGCTGGAATGGGGCGCGGTCACGCAGGGTGCCACGACCCGGAACATTTTCCCGTCGTTCAAACAGCCGACTGAAACGACCGACATCATCAAGCTCGGAGTCGAACACGACATCGCCAGCGTCCATGTCGCTGACCAGTTCCGTTTCGAGCATTTTCATCAGGACACGACGCGGATGGACACGTCCGTGAATTTGAACACCAGTTCGAGCAAGACGGTGGCCGTCCATGAGGATTACCGCCACGACGCCTTCTTCAACACCTTCCGGATGGACCAGCACGTCAACAACAAGGTGTTCTGGTCGATGGGGTATTTGTTCACCACGCTCAATGGCGGTGGGAACCTGGCTCTGGACACCATGCCGTTCAGCTCACCATTCGATCGAGACTGGCGCGCCCAGGCGATCGCCGTTGACCTGGATTCGCATGTGGTCAACCTCAACACGATGTTCGGCCCGTTCGCCGGGTTGAGCTTGTATGCCGGTCTGCAGGCCGAGAGGACGACCGGCAACGGATTCACCGATGCGTTGCTGACGGAAATCGCCGGCAGCGGGGCGACCAATTCGCCCGCTGTCCTGATCCGCAGCAGCACGGACAAGGACAGCCTCGAAGAAAACTTCGGACTGCGCTACACCAAGATTCCGTTTACCACGCTGTATGCGGAGGGCAAATGGACTGAACAGCAGATCGATCTCGGCGAACGGGAAACGGGCGGTCCGGCGACGGCTTTCACGCGCCTGACCGACACGGATATCTTTCGGCAGGACTACACCGTCGGCTTCAACACCGCGCCGATTCCTCGCGTGACGCTTGCGGGCCGCTATCGCCACAGCATCTACCAGAACGACTACGAACACGAAGTGGACACCGGCGTCAGCGCTCTTGGCTATCCCGCGTTTATCACCGGCCAAGACTTCATCGAGGATGAAATCATGACCAAGCTGACTCTGCGTCCCTGCCGCTATTTCAATGTGGCGTTCAAGTACCAGAAGCTGGCCACCGACATCAAGACCGCCACCGAGTCCGTTCCGTTCCTTGCGCCGGGCCGCGGGTTGAAGTCGGGCAACTTCGACGCGAACATTTACAGCGTCAGCGCCACGTTGACACCCATCACGCGGTTGTACCTGACGGGTATGTTCTCATTGCAGGACACGCGGGCCATCGCGTTCGCCAACGGCAATCCCGCGGTGATCCCGTATCATGGCAACGTGTACACGGTCATGGGCACCGCCGGCTACGCGCTCGACAACAAGACCGACATGAACGTCGAATACACCTACTCCCGCACGGACAACACCGCCGTCAACGCCTCCGCCGGTTTGCCGTTGGGACTGTCCGACCAGCGAACCGGTTTGCTCGTCGGCCTCACCCGCCGCGTTTCAAGCAACGTCATGGCCCGTGTGCGCTACGGGTTCTACGACTACAACGACCGCAGCGGCGGCGGCATCGACAACTACACCGCCCATCTCGCCAGCGCCAGTTGCACCGTCCGGTTCTAGCCACTCTTCCAGTAGCGCGGGCGTCCCGCCCGTATCACCTGTCACGCCGCATTCCTCGTCTCGCAGAAGCTTAACCGAAGGCGGATCGATCCCCGTCGCCAACGTTTACCTCTCTTCGAGCGGGGTGAATCGCCCGCACACGCCGGCAACTCTGCCTCCGGTCCCGCCCGCACAAACTTCATGCTTCTGTCACGAGTGGAGAGTCGACCCGGCGACGGTAGTTTTGATAAGAGAGCGAGTCCAGAAAGGCACCGCGCTTGTTTCGAGCCCAGCGATTTGGTAGGCTCTGCGTTCATTGTGGGCACCGAGGCCGACACCTGTAGAAAATACGTCCTGCCCAAGCTCTATGCCGCCAAGTGGACGGACGACCAGATCTTTGAGCAGCACTACTTCACCGACGGGCGGATCGTCGTTGTGGGCGGCAAGCACTACCGCAAGCTGGTCAGACTATGCCAGAGCAGAAGGCAAGCACTGTGAATCCTGATCTTTTTGAACTCGATCCAGCTATGGTCAAAGCTGCTGCGTCGCTTTTGGCCAACCGCTTGATCCGCGTGGCAAGGCCGAGAACGCCCGAGCAAACGCTCCGTATCGCTTTTCAAGGTGCAGTTGATGAGATTGCGCGAAAGCTGAAGTTCAACCTAAACTGGCGAGATGAATACCACCTCATCGAGGGACGCGCTGACACGGTCTGGACAACCGCCAAGCGACGTGCCGCTCATTGAAGTTGTTCGACACACCAAAGCTCTAGTTCAACTCCACCCCGAGAGTAATATTGCCCACAGAAAAGTCTGCGAATGGATCGACCAGCAACTTCAGAACATAGCATCAGGCGAAGGTGGAGGGATTACGGCGGGACACAAGAGCACGCAAAAGCCAATTCCTGCGGATCCACAAATCGTGTCTTCACCCGAAACCCATCAACTTGACTACAAAGTGCAAACGAAGGCTAAAGTCATAAAGGCCGAAAAAATGGAGGCTAAATTGCTAGAGAGTTATCGGCGCTGGGTGGCGCAGCAGGGCCGCAAACTTCCTGCAGTCAAATACAAGACACTTCAGTGCGACGCATACGAAGAAGATCGTAGAAACCTAATCGAAGCCAAAAGCTCGGCAAGCCGGGAACACATCAGGATGGCGGTGGGCCAACTTCTGGATTACGCCTTCCAAGGAAAGAAGAAATTCGGAGAGCCTCACAAGGCAATCCTTCTTCCCAGCGAACCGCGTTCCGACATTGTTAGCTGGCTTGACTCATTAAAAATCAAAATCATCTGGCCCGAGAAAGGGGTGTTTTTGGACAATGCGAATGGACAGTTCACTTGAAATCAAGGAATTGAGGTATGAATCATGACGGCTCAGTCAGGTGGTGCGGTGGTTTGGATTTGGTTTTTTGAATGAAACAAGTTGTCAGGGTCAACTCTTGAAACTTGAAACCGTCAGATGGATTGCGGGGCTGGTGGCGGCGCTGGCGCGGCCCCGACTTCATCGGGGTAAACTGCAGTCCGAAACCGCCGTCGCTCTCGAAGCCCTGCTGCCCTCCATCCTCGACAAGGCGTTCAAGGGCGAGCTGTGACGTTACTTGAGCGGTTCGATCTTGCCGTTGACGGTGACGATGAAGGCTGAACCGCGCTCGGCGCGCTCCGCCTCTTTGATGAGATCGGGGAAACACTTGGTGAACTTGTTGGCTTGATCCCAGAACGGCAGATTGACCCAGCCGGGCTTGAGAAAAAAGATTGTGTGCCCTGCTTCGCGCCATGCTGCGATTTCGTGAGGATTGCGACTTATGTGGATGTCCGCGGTGACAATCACCAAATCCTTTTCCCTGGCAAGCGCACCCATCCAGACGGCGTCTTCGGTATTGCCCGGAAACATGTCCTTAAGGTGAACAACGCTGTTTTCCGGCTCGACCATTTGGCTCAAACCGTGGGCGAGTTTGGGGGCAAGGTTATTGTCGAAGAAGAATTTCACGCAGCCAATTGCTGCTCGAATTTCACGGCCGCTCGGACGGAGGCAGGACTGAGTTCAAACCAACGCGCCACTTCTTCGACCGAGTCGTTAGCCTTGACGCTACGCGCGAGGACCTGCGTGGGAACGCCGTCGCGAAAGATAATCGGCTGACCGAAGCTGCGGCGCGGATCGAGAGCGACGAGACGGTTCTTTCCACCTGGCCACCATCGTTGCGGAATTCGCTCGCGGTCGAATTCCACGTTCTTTAGGAACGGACGGATGATGCGCTCGAAGACGCGCTGCAAATCGCGCATGTCCCAAAGTGCCACCTCCGCGTTTTTCTCCCGCAACTCAACGAAAATTGCGTGCCCATCAGTGACAAAACGATGGGTGCAGAAAGGATGCGAATGGCCCACGAGTGTTCGGGCTCGGTTGTGGGCCTGTCGCAGCGTTTTCCAGCTCACTCCGGCCGAGATGAACGCGTCCACACACCGGACCTCCAACAAATCAAGAAAGCCCAGCGCGACCGTATGGTCGAGCGGCGGAAGCTGGCTCGGCCACACTGCCGGTGAATGATGGCGACCTTGTTTTACTTTGAACTCATACCCGCGTAGCCAGCGACGAATGCGGCGGGGCGAGACACGCGTGAGGCGCGCTGCTTCCGGAATTATATAGATTCCCTTCTGCAACAGCGTTGTCATTCTGTTATCCCCTCCGCACGGGAGAATACGCCCCTGCACGGGTGACTTGCAAATGTAAAAGCGCTTTCCTGCGTAGCAACGTCGTCTGGTGGCCTATTGGGACGGGTTGGCGGGGCAGGTGGCGACGCTGGCGCGGCCCCGACTTCATCGGGGTAAACTGCAGTTCGAAACCTCCATGCCAAACCATTTCGCCAACTCCTTCGCCTCCGCAGTCAGTGTGAATCGCCCGCACATGCGAGCAGCCTTACACCGCCTTCTTCTTGCTGGGAAGCTGCGACTCCGAGCTGGGCTTTTCACTCCAGTCGTTTTTGCTGAGAGGGGGGCCGTCGAGGTCCGCATGCTTCGAGTCGTGGCGCAAAAGGCGTGAAAAGCCCGGCAGAGCGCCTATAATGAGCGATCAGGATCGGAATGTTGGTTGACAGTCAATGAGATACGCGAAATGCACATAGGTGGTTCCGAGGATCCGGATGAAATCGTCAAGGCCGCTGTCTCTGCATGGCTCTTCTTCGGCCTTCTCTGGTTCGTTGAAACTGCAGCTATCCTGAAGTCCGCGGGTATCTTGCATCGGTTGCAAAGCGGCAACATAGAGTGGCCTGATGCAGTCCTGGCTATGATACTGCCTTCTCTGGGCTGGGTACTGCACATCTTGCATGGGGTAGGCGCCGCTGTAAATGCCTGGCTGATTTCCCGGGACGTCTTCTCGAAGAATAAGCCCGAGGAGTTGAGACGGAGGGCAGACAAGGTGTTCGCCACAGTTGTGGTCGTCTCGTGGGTGGCAGTGTGGGCAACAGTTGCGGTCGTTGTGATTAAGAACCCGGCATGACACACTTTGGTCCGCACGCGCGTGCCGGGGCTGGCGTGCCGGGGCCGCGACTAATTATTCTTCATTCTACGGCGCATCGCGGCGATCATCCGTGCCTCCGGCGGCGCGGCTGTTCATGGATTTTATCGGACTCGTTGTTCCGGGCGCTTCTGTAGTGCCGGCCTGGGTCGACGACAGGACGGGCAACTTTGAGGTGCTGATCTCTGGGCGCTTTTTTGGTTGATGAATTCTTGCCGGGCGCGTAGGAATGGTCGCATGAAACGATTCTCTCCCATCCTCCTGGCGTGTGTGCTGGCAATCACGGCCTCTGCTCAAGATGCCAAAACTAATGCCGCACCTGAATTGAAGAAAACAGTCACGGCTGTCCCGGCCGTCACCACACCGGACATCCAGACACCGGGGCTGTCTTTCCCCGTGTCCGCAGGTGTTGTCAGCGCTCCATTCGTTGTGACCAACGGCTATCTTTATCAGCCAGCCCCTCAAACAGGTGTTACCGAGGGGGGCAAAGCGATCTACAGTTTCACGATCACCAATGCTGGCAACTATGTGATTCACGCAGTGGTGAATGCGCCCGCCATGGAGTCGAACTCGTTTTACTTGAATATTGACGGTCCGCCGGAAGATCCCACCATGATCTGGGACATTGACGTAACGACTGGATTCGCCGAGCGGGTCGTTAGCTGGCGGGGGGACGGCTCGGATACCGACGATCAATTTGTTCCCAAGCGTTTCAACCTTGCTCCAGGCATGCATAAACTCGTCATTCATGGCCGGGAACCCGACGTGCAATTAAAAACCATCTCCATACTTCCCGCCGCCGCCAACTAATCCGCGAGTGGTGGAGCGGCGATCAGGGCGATCAGGGTCACATCTTCACATTTCACAATTGCCTCGTCGTGAGACCGAGGAATGCTGCAGATACTTCACAGGAAATGCAGAATGAGAAGATGTGACCCCTAAACACTAAACACGGCAGCGACGGGCGGGACGCCCGCGCTACTGTGACAGGACTTGTTGGGGCGGTAAGCTCAGGATCGAGCCATGGCGATGTTGCGGTTGCAGGACGATGCTTTCTGTAAAAAGTAAAGCGTTGACCCTTCGGACAATTGACCACGTGACACTTCATTTGACGGGCGAATGCTTCCTGCTCTCCGCTGCGTGAGGGCACGCGGCCTACATGCGAATTCCTGTGGCGACCGGTGATGTCGTTGTAGGCCGCGTCCCCGACGCGGCGCATCCCCAAATCATCCGTGCCTGAATATTGGCCCATCAATCCACGGGAGCACTGCCCTCTGGCATCCGGCTCACGGGCGGTTCAGTGCCGGAGTGCACGGCCAACAACCGTTTGTGGGTCTCCTGCATCGCTTCGACCATCTCTGCATAAGGCCGATCCGTCACGTCGACCATGCCGATGTTGTAGTTCTCGCCGTCCATCCGTCCGGTGGACGGTTGGTCAATCCACTGGAACCAGTGCGTGCCGATCACCGCCGGATGCGCTGCCGCATTCTCGACGTAGTAACGGTAGGCGACACCGCGCTCTTTCTGGTCGCGCGCCTGAACGAGACCGGCCGCCAATCCACGTCCCGGCGCTCCGATGTGGAATTCTCCAATCAGAATCGGACGACCGGTCAGTTCGTACAACTTATCCAGGTATTTTGGATCGGGGGCATACCGGTAAATGTTGTGACTGTACACGTCGAAGATCTTCGCCAAACGAATCACATCCTCGGGCGGGCGGCCGCCGAACCGGATCCCGAGATTGAGGTGATTCGGATCATGCTTCTTCGTGGCCGCGACAATCGTCGTGAGATATTTCTCGAACGCGCGGAGGACGAACTCTTTTCGCCGCTCCGGAGTGTCGCCCGCTTGGAGCCAAGTTTGAAGTTCCTTCTTGATGTTGCTGTCGGGCCCGGCCAGCAGCATGTCGACAAGCTGACCTTCCCGACCCGGCCACGGCGGTTCGTTGCCGATAAAGTAGCCGATCAGGTACGGATCATCTTTCACGGGCGCAAGTTGTTGGGCCGCGGTCTCGTCTACGCGTCGGGCGAAATCCTCAGCATAAACGTCCGGCATCCCCATGATCGATTGGCCGACCTGCCAGCCGCGAATGAACATCACGTAAGGTTTGCGGGGTTGGGTGTTTGTCAGCGCCTGACCCGACACCGTATTCATACCCCACGCGTCGAGCCGTCGGACGGTGAGATCGGCCCATTTCGGTCGCCAGTCGTCGCCGTATCTTCGTTGGAGGTTGGCCGTGTAGAAAGACGTTTGCGCTCCGCCGCCAAACCCAGCACCGCCCCGTCCTCCCCGGCCCCCGCGACCCGTGTCGGCTCCCCCGGCGCGTCCCGGCGGGGCATTCGTGACCGGCGCGGGGATTGATGTGAACAGTTCTTCCCGGCCACGCGAGCGTGTGCCCGAGGCGGTCCCGATGCCGTTCGAGCCGCTCGAGAAGAACCGGTGCCCTTCGGGACAGACAAACCACCAGCGGCCGTCGATCTGTTCGACGTGGAAGAACCCGGTGGCCCTGGCTTTTGTGTTCAGGAACCCGCCGTACTGGCATCTCCCCGGCAAAGGACCCTCCTTGCGCAGTTCGGTTTCCTCGTCCGTCCAAGCTTTCTTCAAATCATCCAACGACTTCGCTTTGCCGGGCCAGTCAGCCTGGATGTACTGGCCGAATTCGTCGATCAACGGTTTGGGATCCAGTACCGCATCACCGGGATCTTCTTTGGCGAGATTCACGGAACGAATATCGAGCGTCGACCGGACGACCGGGTCGTACATGATCACGGCGATTCCGTTGACGATGTTGATCGGCCCGTGTCCGCCCTGTTCGATGTTGATCCAGTACGAGTTGCGGGGCTGGTTCATCGTCGCCGCCAGATCGGAGCCGTCACCGGGCGGCTGACGGTAGAACCGCAACGGCACCGACGCGCGAATCCAGGCGTTGGCGAGCGGATGAATCCGCTTCGTGATCATCCCGTTCGGCGTCAGCAGACCCAGCTCGAAGCGTTGCGACGACGATGCCCGCAGTTCCAGCACAAGGAATTCGTAACTCGACCAGTCGGTCGGCAGATTCGGATCGATCCGGTCCAGAGTCCATCGGTAGATGGTCGAGCGCCCTTCGAACACGGCGTGGACAGGTTCGGCCCGCAGCGTTGCTGTTGACAAAAACCCGATCAACGAGGCTGTCATTGCGAGGTGAAGTTTCATAAGTGCCTCCTGCTGGCTAAGGATTGGTCATTGAATCTGTGCCAGCGCGGTTTTCGCGCCCAAATGATCCGGACTGCTCTGGAGCGTTTGAACGAATTCTTCCTTCGCCTTGTCCGTCTCGCCGAGTTCGAGATAACCGAGCCCGGCGACGTAATGCGCCATGGCCGTGCGCGACCGTTGTGTCTGGCGTTCGCCGAACGCTGAGAAGAAATCAATTCCTCCGGACGTTTGACTAAGCGCTTCGGTTCCCGAAGTCACGAGTTGGCGGAAAGTGTTTTCCGCGGTGTCGTTCTGTCCAAGTTTCCGCTGGGCCAGTGCCTGATAATAACGCTGGATGTTGCGCTCGGAAACCATGCCACTGGCGCCCGCGCCTCGGCGCCCGGATGCGTCCGAGACGGACGCCGCTACACCGGTCCCGCGACCAGAAGCGTCCGGGACGGACGCCCCTACACCACCTCTGCGGCCGCCTCTGCCGCCCGGTCGCGGAGGCTCCATCACCACCGCTTCCTGCCACGATTGCTTCGCCTTGGGGTTCTCGCCCAACGCTTCATAAGCCGTCCCGATCCAGTAGGCGACCTCCGCGCTGCGCGGGCCGCTGCCTTCCCGGCGCTCGGCGCGCAGGTTATCGGGAAAACTGAGTGCCGCCTGATAATCCGCCAGTGCTTCACGGTACTGCTTCGCCGCGAAATACTGGTGACCCCGCAGCAGGTGAGCATCGGTCCACGGGTCCGTCACGTTGTACCGCGCGCCGCCTTCCCAGATGTTGAATTGGCGGCTCTGCATCAGGGCGATGGCTTCGTCGTACTTGCCAGCGAACACCTTCAGGCTGATGGCGCGCGCCAGTGCGTCGTCGCGTTCGGCCACCGCCTTCTGGTGGTTCTCAAGCACGGCCAACCGTTTCTCCGGCGGTGTGCCGGCGGATTCGTAGAGCTGGTCCAATTCGAAAAAATGAACCGGGTACTTGTCGCCGAGTGAAACTGTTTTTTCCAAATACGCAACTGCCTTGGCCGGAGAACCTTCCTTGTCCTGATGCGAGCAGGCAATGGCGAGATTGCGCTGCACGATCGGAAACGACGGATCGAGTGCGGCGGACTGCTCCCACAACTTCACCGCTTCCTCTGGCTGCCAATCGAACAACAGATCACCGAGGTAATACGGCGCGCGTGCGTCGGCCGGATTTACCTCCATTGCCTGCTGAAGCACGGGAATGTCTTCGACTTGGAACGGGAACACACAATCGGGTGACATCTGTTCGGCCAGCCGGTAAGACTCGTTCGCTTGCGGTGTCTGTCCCAGCTTCTCTGCGAAGTCACCCAGGTAGTAGTAGACCATCGGCGTGACTTGAGATTTGTCGCGAGCGGCGGCCACCATCTCCTTCAACAATGTCGTGCCGTCCTCCCACAGGCCGGCGTTCAGGTATTCAGCGGCGGTCTCCAAACCCGGAGCCGGATAATCGCGGAGCGTGGCGCGCAACATTTCCGCGTCATCGCGGTTCTTCGTCGCCAGCCAGCGTTCGGTCATGAGCCGCACATCGAGCGGGTCGGCCTTGAGCGACGCAGCGTCCAAAACCATGAGCGCTTCCTTCACCCGGCCCGTGTGGCGCAGCACGGCGGCCTTGAGATTCAAAGCGCGGATGTTCAGCCCATTGGCGTCGAGTGAACGATCTGCAAAACCGAGTGCTGCGGTCATGTCGCCGCGTCCGCAAGCGATTTCGGCGAGTGAATAATAACTCGCCGCCCGCCACGCATCGTTCCATGTCGCCTTGTAGAAGGTGTCGAATGCTTCGTCATTCTTGCCCTGGGCTTTCAGCGCCACCCCGAGGTAGTAGGTTGCTTCGGCGTCCTTCGGCGTCGTGTACCTGTCGGTGAGCCGTTCCAGCGCCTTGCGGAAATGCTGTTCTGCCTCCGCAAACCGTGCCTGCTTGAGTTGACGGATGCCGAGCGCAGTGTTGACGCGAGTGTCGCCGGGATCGCGGCTCAGCGCTTCTTCCCAGTACGGTTCCGGGTCGAGCGACGGATTGTGGAACTGTTCAATGCGTAGACCGGTCAAATAAAGTTCTTCGACGGTCTTGATGTCCTTCGGCGCGGGCGGCGGTCTGACCGGCTCCGGTATCGGCTCGGGTTTCAAACGTACGGGCGAGTAGGCGACGAGTTCTTTCCCGTCCGCGGAAAGCGACGCGCGCAGGTCGTGTTCGTCCACGCCCGCCGGAAGCGTGACCTGTTTCAGATACGGTTTGGATGGATTGATGGCGATATTTTCTTCGACCAGCACCTTGTCGCCGGCCTTCAATGTCACCATCGCGGCATCGTGGGCCGAGGTCGTGCAGAAACCCAACCTGACCGTGCCGTTGGTAGTCACGTCGAGGTTCACGGCCGCATCGAGGTTGGCGTTCTTGACGCCGCCGATGCCGCGGAACGGATACCAGTACTGGTGAAACGACTTGACCTCGTACGGCTGGAGCCAACTGTAGTCCGGCTGATTGTCCGAGTAAGCGCCCACCATCAACTCAATGTAAGGGCCGTCGTCATCGGTCAGGATCTTGTCCCACATCCGGCCGCGCGGTCCGTTGCCCCACGTCCAGAACTTCTTGCCGGGGACGACGTGATGATCGGCCACGCTCATCGTGCCGGCTTCCCGGCCGTGATCGTACCCCGCAAAAAAATCGTCCTCGTAATTCCAGGCGAACATCGAATTGGCCGAGTAATGGTTCTTGTACCAGCTCACATCGACGCCGGCGGTAAAGTCCGCCCCGCCAAATCGGTTGGTGGCAATCGGCCAGGTGGTGAACTCGCGTTTGGCGTGTTGGGTGACGTATTGCGTGCTGGGCGGAAAGATGACTTGGTAATCGTCGTTCACGTGAACCGCCACGTTGGCGAAACAAAGCATCGTGTTGACTACAGGCGTCCGGTTCAGGATGCGGATTGAGGTTTCCAGATAGGATTTACCGGGCCGCAATGTGTAACCGACCGCCCAGCGCATCCGCTGGCGTACTTCCAGTTCGCCCACCCACACCGTCTTGCTGCCATCGGCGTTTTCCTCGATGCGGTATTGCACCGGGATGAACGTGCTCGCGCGGTGATGATGCGGAATGTTCCATTCGACTCCGCCCGACATCCACGCGCCGATCAGGCCGATGAGCGCCGGCTTGATGACGTGCTGGCGATAGAAAAAGTTGTAGCCATCGGTCTTGTCAACGCCCTCCAAGGATGCGCCCGCCGATCTCCGGCAGGATACCGATCCGGATGTACTCGTTTTCCAGGTAAACCATCTTGTAGGTATGGTCCACTTTCTTGTCGGTGAGCTTGTCGTAGAGGGGATAAGGATAGATCCGGCCTTCTGCGCCTTGCGACGCGCGACCAAAGTAGAACATCGGATTCGGCTCGGGCGGACCTGCTTCGTAGGTGGGGATAACCACGTTCTGCTCCCGTACGCTGACCGGGGAAGACCCAGCAGCGAGATGCGGGGGCGAGGCGACCAGAAGAGAGATAACGATGGTGAGAAGCAGCCACACTGACGCTCTACCGTTCATAACATGGTTCCTCCCGACGGACTTTTGCGCCTTCTCCTTCCCATGGAGACGGCCACGCTCGCATTGGGCGATGATGTTATTGCCCGAGTCGTCCAAGTCAAACAAGATCGGTCGGAGGAAATAAGTAACAGTTTAGCCCGTTTTCTCACTCAGCTTGAGTTGTTGTACAGGGCGGCCTGCGCGGTAGCGGTGTCAGCCATAACAGCCGGGGTCGCGTCTAATTATTCTTCATTCTACGGCGCATCGTGACAATCATCCGTGCCCACGGCGGCGGGTCCCCAACTCGCGGCGATTCTTCGCCTACTCGGTTCGTTCAAGCGATCAGGTTTTCTCGGCGTTGCCGTCCTGCGAATTCCGTGACAGTCGGATTCACCGTTGTCTGTCACTGACAGGCATCATGCTGAGGTGGCAATCGCTTTAGGCGGTCTTGGAGCGCGTAACAAGGCCCTGTAGCCGCAGGCTTTAGCCTGCGCCCACCGCACAATTCACGCACCCATAAAGGGTGCGGCTACAGGGCAGGACGGGTTTTGTTAGCGGTTCTTAATCCGTCGCGCGAGGCGGGTCTGATACATCAGTATCTGATGTGTCGTCGTCGGACGACAGGAGCAGGCAGGTTGGCGCGAGGCGCAGCTTCTGTGCAACGCGCCCTTTTCAGGTTTCCATTAAGCCCAACTTTGCTCAGTGCTTGCATTTGGCTACTGGAGCGCCGCGGCGATTCGTTTGGTTTGCGATGTTGTTGGAATCAGCATCTGGCGGTTTGGCCGGAGCCAAACCCTCCAAACGACGAATGACTCCTTCGCGTTCTCTGCGGCTCTGCGTGAGCGACAGTCGTTGCGGTGGCCGACAACTTGTCGAGCACTTTCTGCTCACCGTCAAATTGTCAGGCGATTGGGGTTTTGATTCCCGCCACACTTTTCCCAGAACCTGTTGGAGACCATGCAACTCTAAAACAGGCATTGACACTGGCATCGGCACTGCTAAACGTTTGTGTGTCTATGGGCGCAGTATCGGACAACCATGAGTTGAGACTCCTTTTTTGGGAGACGACTGCCGGGTGCAACCTTGAGTGTATCCATTGTCGGCGGCTCGACGTGAGCAAGCAACTCATGAAAAACGATCTCACGACAAGCGAGGCGCTGCAATTTGTCCGCGACCTGGCCGGCTTCGCGAAACCCATTCTCGTGCTCTCCGGCGGGGAACCGCTGTTTCGCCCGGACATTTTCGAGATCGCCATGTGCGCCCGCGACTGCGGTCTGCCCGTGGCGCTGGCGACGAATGGGACACTGATCGACGAAGACATGGCCCACGCCATCGTGGATAGTGGCATCAAACGCGTTGCCATCAGCATCGACGGCGCGGACGAAGTCACGCACGACAATTTCCGTCGTCAACCCGGTTCGCTCACGGCGGCGCTCAACGGTTTCCGCAATCTCCGCCGGCGCGGCATGAGCATGCAGATCAATTGCACTGTCACCAAGCACAACGTTCACCAGATTGAGACACTGTACGCAACGGCCCGCGAATTGGGTGCGGACGCGTTGCATCTGTTCATGTTGGTGCCTGTCGGCTGCGGCGTGCAGATTGCCGAGTCGAACATGCTCCCGTCCGAAGAGTACGAGCGCGTGCTGAATTGGATGTACGACAAGAGCAGGGCGCGGGAAATCCATCTGAAGGCGACCTGCGCGCCGCATTATTTTCGGGTGATGAGACAACGGATGACGGAAGACAGAAATGGAGATGCGCCAGCCGGTCATCCGTCTTCCAGTCGTGCAGGCATGGCGGCGATGACGAAGGGTTGTCTCGCGGGCAGCTCGATTTGCTTCGTTTCGCACACCGGCGAGGTTTTCCCGTGCGGCTATCTGCCGGTCAGCGCGGGCAACGTGCGGCGGCAGAGCATGAGTGACATCTGGAACGATTCCGAGGTGTTTGCGCGGTTGCGGGATGTGGACCAGTTGGAAGGGAAGTGCGGTCTGTGCGAGTTCAAGAAGATCTGCCTCGGCTGTCGCGCGCGTGCCTTCTACGCGTCGGGCAATTACATGGCGGAAGAACCGTACTGCGTGTACGAGCCTAAACGAATGCGCGACCTCGATCATTTGTTCAAGGAGCTGTGAAAGAGCATGGTTAGCATCACCAAACTTTATTGCGGCGAAGAACAGCCGGCAGACAATCTGCGCTACGGTCACGGCCAAGACGCGCCCAAGTCGGCTGCCGAACGCAAGCCGATCGTCGTCTGGAACGTGACGCGCACCTGCAACCTTCGCTGCGTCCACTGCTATTCCGACAGTTATGCGCAGAAGTATGCCGGGGAGCTGACGACGGACGAGGCCAAATGTGTCCTCGACGATCTGGCGAATTTTGGCGTGCCTGCTGTTTTGTTCTCCGGCGGCGAACCGCTGACGCGTCCCGACCTGCTGGAGTTGATGGCTTACGCCACCGGCAAGGGGTTGCGCGTGACGCTGTCCACCAACGGGACACTGATCGACAAAGAGACAGCGAAGCAGTTGAAGAAGATCGGGCTCGCGTACGTCGGTATCTCACTCGACGGCATCGGCGAAACCAACGACATTTTCCGCGGCCGGAAAGGCGCGTTTGTCGCAGCGGTCCAGGGGATTCAACACTGCCAGGCCGTCGACCAGAAGGTCGGTCTGCGCCTGACGTTGACACGGCGCAACTGCATGGATCTGCACGACATCTTCGATTTCATCCAGGTGTCGGGCATTCAGCGCGCCTGCTTCTATCATCTGGTTTATGTGGGACGCGGCAATCGCGCTGACGAACTTCCTCACACTGAAGTGCGCCGCGCGATGGACATCATCTTGGAGCGCGCCCTTTGCTTCCACGAGCGGGGACTGCGCAAGGAGATTCTGACGGTCGATAACCACGCCGATAACGCGTACATCTATTTGAAGCTCAGTGAACGCAATCCCGAGCGGGCCGAGCAGGTCCATCAATGGATGCAATGGAACGGCGGCGGCGCGAACTCGTCGGGCATCGGCATCGCCAACATCGACACACAAGGCAACGTTCACCCCGACCAATTTTGGCAGACGGCCACGCTCGGCAACGTCAGACAACACAAGTTCAGCGAAATCTGGCCGGATAATTCAATCCCGTTGCTGGTGCAGTTGCGCAATCGACTGCCGCTGCTGAAGGGCCGGTGCGGTGCGTGCCGTTTCAAGGACATCTGCGGCGGCAGCTTCCGTGTCCGTGCCTGGCAGGTGTGCGGCGATCCGTGGGCGTCCGATCCTGCTTGTTATCTGACCGACGCGGAAATCGGTCTGGTGGACGCCGCGGCGACGGCCAGCGCCAATTTGTGACAAACGGAGAGCTAGTTGATCAACGCGTGCTGCGGTACCAGGAGCAACGCGGGCTTGATGCCGTGCCGGCGTACGGGACGGGGCTGCAACTGCTTCTCAGCGGCGGTCAACGCGTCTATCTTGCGCTGTCGGCAACGGAGTTGGTGTTTTACTTCGGGTCGGATCTGGCCATTCACTACGACCTGGAAGCACGGCTGGTCAAAATGGCGAAGCCAAATGAGTATTGGCGGCGCAGCCTGTCGAATCGGGGACTCTTCAGCCGCAAACGCGCGCGCGAGGAAGGCGGCGGACTCGAACGCGTCGTGCTGGCATCCGACGAGGTGGATGCGCTGGTCAGCGAAGCTCACAAGCAAGTCAAACCGGTCCACGACGAATTGCAGAGCGGAACTGCCGCCATCGAGTTCGGCAAACCCTCGCCTCAGAAAGCGTTGGATCAAATCTCCGCGCTGCTGGAGCGGGTGGCGCAATTCGACGTCAAAGCGGCGCAACGCGAGGCAGAGCGTTTCCGGGCTGTGTACGGTCGGGTGGCTGTGTTGCCGCCGGACGAGTACAACGCGCTGGTCTTGCAGGCGACCGAAGGCTGCGGCTACGGCGGCTGCTTGTTTTGCGAACTGTACCGCGGCGTCCGGTTCCGTGCGAAGACGCCGGCCGAATTCGAACAGCATATCCGCGGTGCCGTGACCTTCCACGGCGCGTCGCTGCGGTCGCGTCGCTCAATCTTTCTCGGCGAAGCCAATGCGTTGACGCTGCCGCAGCCAGCGCTGGTGGAGATGCTGCACGTGGTGAACGAGCACTTTGAATTGCCGCCGTTGGAGGAGCGCAAAGTCGCGGCCAGTTGGTGGCTGGGTAGTGAGACGCGCTTCGCCGGTATCGCCTCATTCATGGATGTGTTTACGGGGACACCGCGGAGTTCGCACGACTTTATCGATTTGCAGCGGCTGGGGTTGCGGCGGATTTATATCGGAATGGAAAGCGGCGATGACGCGCTGTTGAAGTGGTTGCGCAAGCCTGCCAGCGCCGAGGCGGTGATTAGGTACGTGCGCAATCTGAAGGATGCTGACATCGCAGTCGGCGTCATCGTGCTGATTGGCGCAGGCGGGCAACGGTTCGCGGCAACGCACGAGCGCGAGACGGCCCGCGTGCTCAATGAGTTGCCGTTGGGGCGCGGCGACTACATCTATTTCTCGCCGCTGTTGATTTATCCCGGCGGGCCGTATTCGGCGCAAGCGTTCGCCCAAAACGTCGAACCGCTTTCGCCCGCGCAGAGGGATGGTGCTCCGAGCGCCATGGACAACCAGGAAAACGCCATCCGCGCAGCCCTGCGGTTTGACCCGAATCGCGGTCGTCCGTATCTGGCCCGTTACGAACTAGAGACGTTCATTTACTGATCCGCGATGCACGATCCGCAGCACAACGCAACGTTCACCGGAGTCCATGCAATGCTTGGGGTTTTCGCGTGCGGATGCAAGCAGGATGCCGGTTCGGGGAAGTTCGCAGACAATTTTAGCGCCAACCTGCTCTTTTGATCCGAGTGCAACGCTCGGATGGTGGCCCTAAGTGAGGAGGTTGGCGCACTTTTTTTGTCAGAGCATGACGCTTGGCGAAATCAGCGCGCTCGGAGGCCCGCCCGCCCGAAACTATTGCCAGGTTTATTCCGATGCGAAAATCAGACTTGGCCCTCCACGCGTTTCGGCGCACCCAGATCTCGCGACGCGTTATGGCTGGCGCGGCCTTGCGAACTGTGCCAGAATCTCTGAACATTAGCGGGTCAGTTGGCCCGCAGCAGAGAATGGCGCTTTGCGAAATCAGCGCGCCTGTAGCTCAGTTGGATAGAGCATCGGATTTCTAATCCGACGGTCGGGCGTTCGAATCGCCCCAGGCGCGCCAGATTTGAGCTGCAGCCTGGGCTTTGTGGTGCGTGACAGGAGGAAAATGAAAACTGTGCATCGTTATCTCAAGACGTTGTTGATACTCACCTTAGTAGCGTTCAGTTTCGAGGTGATCGGTTGTGCGGGCACCGGCCATCGTCCTGCGGCGACCGCCCCGAGCGGAACACAGGAGGCGCAGGTTGCTCCGGCCCAGTTTGGTTCTGCTCCCGCCAAGATCACGTCCATCAACGCGAAATACTGGTTCGTGGTCATCGATTTTTCCTCGCGCGCCTTGCCGCCGTTGGGCACGCACATGGCGGTTTATCGAGATGGGAAACAAGTGGGTACGGTGCAGATTACGGAGCCGGTGCGCGCGCGGTTTGCCACAGCCGACATTCTCAAAGGCGAGCTGCGCGTTGGCGACGAGGCGCGTTAAGCAGTGACGATGCTGAGCGTAACGGAGGTAAAGGAGCGATCCCGTCAGCGCTTGCCGTGACATTTTTAATGTCTCGTGCGGCCAGCGTTGATGAAACTGCGCGGGCTGGCCGAATTGGAATTGCCGACTGTTGAGGCAGAGGCGACCGAGGATTTTGTGAAGCGGGGCGACCGTCCGCATTTCATACGGGCGACGCTGGAAAAGCGCGATGGCAAATGGCTCGCGAGGCCGCTGCCAAACCAAGGTTCGCAGGTGATTTCCTCCATCGCCAACGCCGACTGTCTCGTCGAAGTCGCCGAAACCGGCACGTTGCCGCGTGGCATGGCAGTGAAGGTCCTGCTGATTCGATAACCACGAACGGTGTGAAGGCTTTCCCTCAGGTGTCACCCTGAGCTTGTCGAAGGGTCTCTGTTGTTTCCCACCTGGCTCGTTCTTCCCACATTCGCCAGCCACCCGGCGGAGTCGTTTCGCGCCCTTCGTGGTGCAGGTGGAGTGGCGGTCGCGGCAGGAATGCCGCTCCCGCATTCTGATCCGTGTTATCCGCGTCATCAGCGGTCATTTGTGTGATTCGCGGTTGAAGCCGCGACTCGAATTCCCGGTGCGACGGACACAGGCGGGACGCCTGCGCCACTATGCGCCGAATTTATCGAGGCGTTTGGCGTTGGCCTGCATGAGACGAATGAGGTACTTCGATTCGAAAACGCCGAGCGAGCCTTGGTTGGCAGCACGCTCGGTGAAACGGTCGAGGCCGTCCCAGCCGGCGATGTCGCTGTAGATCATCACGGGTTGCGGATGCCAGGAGTGGCCTTTGACGGGTACAGGCGTCGAGTGGTCGGCCGTGACCGCCAGCACGGTGGGCATCTCTTTCATCAAGATCAACAGCGCCGCGTCGGCCTCTTCGATCGCAGCGACTTTCGCCTGAAAATTTCCGTCCTCGCCGGCCGTGTCAGTCGCTTTGACATGAACGAAAACGTAATCAAACGCCTTGAGAGCATCGACTGCTGCTTCGAATTCCTCTTTCACCGTCGATGGACCTTCGATCTTTTTCATGCCAACCAATTGGGCGAGGCCTTTGTACATGGGATAAACCGCAATGGCAGCGGCCTTCAGTCCGTAGCGCTCCTCGAAGGTGGGGATTTTCGGCTGATGCGCGATACCGCGGAGCAGAAAGCCGTTCGCCGGCTTGCAGGTCTTCAGCAACGGAAGCGCCCGCCTGTAAAATTCCGCCACGACTTTTGCGGTTTTGGCAGTCTTCGTCGGTTTACCGAGCGGCTTGGCCGTGGCAATCGGCAGGCCTTCGCGATGCGGGTCGGTGTCGCTCAGCGGGCCTTCCAGCCCGTTGCCGCGAAACACGACAACAAAGCGATGGCCTTTGCCCGCCTTGATCTTGATCTCGACGTCGCCGATCTTCTTGATTTTTTTGGCGAGCAACGCGCATTGTTCTTCGCAGACTTTGGTGTCGATGCGGCCGGCGCGACGGTCGGTTACGATGCCTTTGTCGTTCAGCGAACAGAAGTTGGCGCGGGCAGCCACATCGCCGTGCTTTAAATTGATGCCCAGCCCAAGCGCCTCGATCACGCCGCGGCCGACTTCGTACTCGAGCGGATCATATCCAAACAGACCCAGATGCCCCGGGCCGCTGCCTGGAGTGATGCCCGGCGCTACGGGGATCATCCTTCCCTGAGCCGCATATTTCGCCAGCGCATCCAGGTTGGGTGTACGAGCAACCTCCAAAGGTGTGCGAAAGCCGGTCTCTTCAGTGGCGATATCACCCAGCCCGTCGAAGACAACGAGCGCGAGTTTCGAATCGTTAGCTACCAGCAGATTTTTATAGAGATCGTCGAGATGCATTTATAAATTCCTCAATTTGACCTTGAAAAAGCCTTTCTGTCGGGTCATGTTGGCACACGCGTCGCTTTGTTGTCAAAGATGAAAACACTTCAAACCGTGACGAAGTTGCACAAGTAAACTGATTCGGCCAGCGGTGAGGAACACATTCTTAAACAAGCTCATTGATCGTATCGATCGCGTCGATCCGCAAAGCCTGCAGAGTTTCGTCCTGAAACTATCTCGCGAGAAAGGTTTTCTGGAGACTCTGTTCAACACGATCCAGGAAGGCATCATCGTCAGCACAGCCGATGGCCGGATCAGTTATCTCAACACGGCGGCAGCCGAACTCCTCGGCCTCAACGTCGAGCAAGCCATCGGCGAACCTCTGTTTCGTCACCTGCGTGATTTGGACTGGCAAAAGATCTGGTCGGCTGACAAAGAGGAGTGGAGCAAGGTGATGACCCACGAACTCGAGGTGTTTTACCCGCGCCATCGTCTTCTGAGTTTCTACATCGTTCCCTTGGTGGACGAAGAAAACTCCGTCGTCACGGGCATGGCTATCATTTTGCGCGATGTGACCGAGACCCGAAAACAGACCGAAAGTGCCATCGAGTCCGAAAAACTCTCCGCGCTGACATTGCTGGCCGCTGGGGTCGCGCACGAGATTGGCAACCCGCTGAATTCCTTGAACATCCACCTGCAACTCATGGAGCGGGAACTCAAGAATTTGCCGCCCGAAAACGCCGAGCGATTGAGGAAGGACTTGCGCGTCGCACGAGACGAGATCGCCCGACTCGACCGGATCATCAATCAATTCCTGCGTGCGATTCGGCCGGCCAAGCCTGACCTGCAACGCGCATCGATCAACGATGTCGTTACCGAGACGCTGAAGCTGTTGGAGCGGGAAATCTCCGACCGCGACATCCTCCTCGAGCAGGAACTGGCGGCTGACGTCCCTGCGAGTCTGGTCGACCGGGCCCAATTGAAGCAAGCGTTTTACAATCTCATCAGGAACGCCCTGCAGGCCATGCGCGCGGGAGGCATTTTGCGGATTCGCACCGAGGCGACGGACAGCCATCTCGTGGTCTCCGTCATTGATACAGGACAGGGCATTTCGGCGGAACAAATGGGGCGAATCTTCGAGCCGTACTACACCACGAAGCCAGACGGCACTGGCTTGGGTCTGATGATCGTGCAGCGGATCGTGCGCGATCACGGTGGCACCATCGACGTGGAGAGCGACGCCAGTCGTGGCACGACTGTGCGCATCAAGCTGCCAATCCATGAGAGGCGGACGCGCCTCTTGGAAGCCGCGACCGAAGGAGAGCAAACCCGTGACTGAGTCAAAGAAGCCGACGGTTCTCATCGTCGACGACGAACGCAGCACGCGTGAAGGGTTGGAACGTGCGCTGCAAAGCCGTTATGAAGTGCTGCTTGCCGAAGACGGGCAGAAAGCCGTGCAGTTGCTGGAGTCGCAGCCCATCGACGTCTTGGTCACCGACCTGAAGATGCCGGGCATCGACGGCATGGCATTGCTGCGGCGAGCGACGTCGCTCCCGGCACCGCCCATCTGCATCATGATGACGGCCTATGGCTCGATCGAAAACGCTGTCGAGGCGATGCAGGCCGGCGCTTATCACTATCTCACCAAGCCCAACATCAATCTCGACGAGCTTGAGTTGGTCATCCAGCGCGGACTCGAGGGCCGACGGATCGAATCCGAGAACATCAGTCTGCGCGCGCAGCTCGACAAGAAGTTCGGGCTGGAAAACATCATCGGCGCTTCGCCCGCGATGCAACAGATGTTTGAGGTCGTGCAGCAAGTTGCGCCGACCCGGGCCACCGCCCTGATCAGGGGCGAAACGGGGACGGGCAAGGAATTGATCGCCCATGCAATTCACAACTTAAGTCCGCGCAAGAACGGGCCATTCATCGCCGTGCACGCCGCCGCGCTGACGAGCACGTTGCTGGAGAGCGAGTTGTTTGGCCACGAAAAAGGCGCGTTTACGGGTGCGGTCGAGCGTCGCATCGGGCGGTTTGAATTGGCCGATGGTGGCACGCTGTTTCTGGATGAGGTCGGCGAGATTGAACCCGCGATGCAGGTGAAAATTCTGCGGGTGCTGGAGGAGCGCGCGTTCGAGCGCGTCGGCGGGCAAAAGACGATCAGCGTGGACCTGCGGCTGATCGCAGCGACGAATAAGGACTTAAAAAAGCTGGTCAACGAGGGGAAGTTCCGGGATGATTTGTTTTACCGCCTCAGCGTGGTAGCCGTGTCGTTGCCGCCACTGCGGGAGCGGCGCGAGGATATTCCGTTGTTGGTCAATGCGTTTCTTGAGCAGTGCAGTCGGGAGAACAACAAGCCCGTGCGCGAAATGACGCCAGAGGCGCTCAACGTGTTGATGGCGTATGACTGGCCCGGGAATGTACGCGAATTGCGGAACACGATCGAGCAAATGGTGGTGCTGGCGCGGGCTGAGCGCCTGACTTTGCGCGATGTCCCGGCGGCGATCCGCGGCGGCGCGGATCTCACGAAGATTTCGGTGGTGCGCACAGGTATGACGGTCGAAGAGGCTGAACGGCAGTTGATCGTTCAGGCGTTGAAGGAAACGGGTGGCAACCGCACGCGTGCGGCTGAGAAGATCGGCATCAGCCGCCGCACGTTGCACCGGAAACTGAAGAAATACGGACTAGAGAATTCGTAGTCAAAGCGGGAGCTAAAGATTATGGCGACAGAAAACACGATTCAGACGGCGGTCTGGCAGATCGAATTGGGCCGCGGCAAAAAAGTTCTCCAGTGGTTGGTGCTTGTTTTGGTGGCGGTCGCTTTGAGTCTGGTGTACACCGCGGGTCAATTCCGCGGGCTGGAAAAACGCGAAGCGATGGACATGGCGCAATTGGCCCGCAACATCGCGCGCGGCCAGGGATTCACCACCTATCTGATTCGTCCGCTCAGCCTGTGGCAGCTCAGGCAATTCACGAACGATCACGAGCAGCGGCTGATGCAGCATCCGGACCTGTGCAATCCGCCGCTGTACCCGCTGGTGCTGGCGGGCTTGTTCAGGTTGATGCCCGCAAGCGTTTTTGATTTCGACACGAAGACCGACCGCGTGTACGCCCCCGAGCGTTGGGTGATTCTGCCATTTGACCAGATTTGCCTGTTGCTGAGCTTGTTGCTGGTGTACTTCTGGGCCAGACAGCTCTTCGATCAACGAGTGGCAGTGACAGCGGGCTTGCTGCTCCTTTTTTCGGACACGCTCTGGTCGTACGCAGTTTCGGGGTTACCGACGAGTTTCTTAATGCTTCTCTTATTGCTCGCCGTGTACTGTCTGTTTTTGGCCGACCGCCGGTTGAATCCGCCTGAGATCCCCAAGACCGAACAGGCCGGGGTGGGACAACTCGAGGCCCCGCCCCCCCGTTCCCCGCGGGTAGGCCACCTGATTCTGGCAAGCGCGGTTTTACTGGGGCTGTGTTTCCTAACGCGTTATCTGAGCGCATTTCTCATCGTGCCGATGGCGATCTATGCGTCGCGTATCATGCGCGGAAGGCGCTCGGGGTTGTGGGCGCTTGTGTACGTTTTTGTCTTTCTGGTTGTCATCACTCCCTGGCTGGTGCGCGACTACCGGGTGTCAGGCAGTGTGCTGGGCGTCGCCAAGTATCAGATCGTCGGTGATGAAGCCCTGCCACGCTCCTATCGTCCGAACCTCGGCGGGGCGTATTCGATCCGGCCCATGGTCTCGAGGTTCTTGGTGCGGGCCAGGGGTCTTTCGACCGATTCACTGAAGCAAATCGGTTCTGATTATTTTGTTTTCTTCTTTGCGGTGGGGCTGCTGTACGCGTTTCGCCGCCGCGACGTGACGAGATTGCGGCTAGCGGTGCTGGGTGCGCTGGCTTGTGCGATTTTCGGAATGGCGCTGATTGGGACTCCACCGGAACAGAACGGCCCGGACGTTCATGGTGGCAATCTGCTGGTTTTGTTCCTCCCGCTGGTGGCGGTGTATGGAGCGGCGTTCTTCTATCTTCTTTTGGATCGAATCCCTTTCCGCATCCGGCTCACACGCGCCGCTGCGGTCACAGTGTTTGCCTTGTTGAACTTGGCGCCGATGATCTTCACGTTGCTGCCTCCGCGACGAGGGTCGTATCCTTATCCCCCGTACATCTCACCGATTACTCGCATGGTGGCCCAGTGGTTTGGCCAAAACGATGTCGGGGTAAGCGATCTGCCGTGGGCCATGGCATGGTACGGCGACCGGCGGACGATCTGGTTGCCAATGACGATCGAAGATTTCTATGACCTGCATGATTTTGCCCCCCCCAAGGGTGCGTCTGTGTCGTTCCTGATGCTCACGCCTTATATGCTGAATCAGCCCTTCCAGAGCGGAGTGGCCAAAGGCCAGTATAAAGGATGGACGGGGGTCATGCGCGGACAGCTTCCGCCGACCTTTCCGCTCAGAGCCGCCACGATCTTGCCGCCCGACAACGACCAAATCCTGCTGGCCGACAGGGCGCGCTGGGCGCCGCAGCAGAGCCAGGAATCGCAAGAACCCCAAAAGGCTCAGGCCAGCCAGTCACCACCAGCGACAAACTCCGCACCGTCATCGCCACAATCCACGCCACCATCTCCGTGACGACACGCGGTGACCAACGCTCGCGCAAGCGGTGACACGCGGATCATTTCCGCCGCTTGGAATTCGCTTTCACGCTGCTGGCAGGTTGGGTATAGTGTAGACGGCGGTGCGATTAATGAGCTTCAAGCCTGCGGCAGCCTTTGCGGCTGGATTGTGGATCGGCGCGGTGGTGGTGGTGGCCATCGGCGCGTTCAATCTGCGCGTCTGGGAAAGCGCGCGCCGGGAGAGAGCGCCGCGAACCACGGCGGAACTGGTCGCCAAGGAGGACGAGATTCAGCATTTGCGGCAGGAGCGGGCGCGGTTGACGGCCGAGGCGCAGCGGCTGCGGGAGACCGTGGCCGAGCTGAAAAGCAACCTCGACGCCCGCACTGCGCTGGAGACGCGGACCGAACTTCGCCGCGTGCCTTTCCGCGAGCGATCTCCAGGAGACGAGTCAGCCGAGGCTTGGATCGCAGAGGCTGTAGCCAGTGGCGACATCCAGTCGTTGCCGCGCTTGGAAGAATTGGCAAGCCAGAATGACGAGGCCGCGCTGGCGGCGCTGGCATCCATGGCCGACCGCGACGGTGGGGCGGCGCTGACGCGCGTGTGGAACTCAAGCTCCTTGAGCTTCGCCAACAAAGTGAAGGCTACCCGCTACCTGGCCGCCACGCTGGAGGCAAACCCACACACCACGGAAGTTCTCCAATCTCTGTTCAGTTCACCCGCAACCGATGTGCGCTTGCTTTACGCTGCCGTGGACGGCATTGCTGATCCAGGGGTTGGAGCAGTCCCCAGCCCGAATCCGCCAATTCCGTCGTCGCCGCATCCTAAACCCGACTTCGACCTGCGCGTGCAACTGCTGGACACTTTCACGGCGTTGATCACCGACCAGCGCTTGCGCGACCACGCCGACCGCGCCCGCGACGAGCTGCTGACACGCTGGGTGCAATCCGAGCCAGCGGCGCAGTAGGGTTGAAGAGACGAATTCCTTTTCAGTGTTTTTTTCCGCCACAACCTATAATGACCGCTAACAAGGAGGCGCGTGCAGGATAGTTTTGCCATTTCATTCCGCGCGGGGCTGGCGTTTCTACTGGCGGTGGCGGGCGGTATCGTCAGCGCGCTGGTCGGGATCTCTCACAAAAAACTCTGCGGGCTGATCAGTCTGGCCGCAGGAACGTTGATGGGCGTGACGCTCTTCTCAATTCTTCCCGAAAGCGCGGCAGACATGAGGTGGTGGGAGCTGGCCATCGCCCTAGGCTCCGGTTACGTCGTGTTTTTCCTGATCAGCAAATATGTGTATCACGTCTGTCCGGCCTGCGCTGCGAGTCATTTCGACAAAGCTACGACGCATCGATTCAGCGAAATCGCCACGGCGCTGATCATCGCGCTGGCCATTCACAGCACCTTGGATGGCGTGGCGCTGGCGGCGGGTCACGAAGCCAGCCACGCGACGATCCACGGCGGACACGGCAAACTGGATTTGTCCGTTCTGCTCGCCGTGTGCGTGCACAAGGTGCCCGAAGGACTTGCGCTGGGCGCGTTGCTCCTCGGAGCCGGCTTCAAGCGGGTGAACGCGGTCGCTTGGGTGGCCACGGTGGAAGTTACAACGATCATTGGCGGCGTGCTCGGCTTGTGGGTCTTGCGCACAGTCTCCATGTTTTGGTTGGGCGCGGTGCTGGCGCACGCGGGGGGCGGCTTCATGTTTTTGGCCGTGCATGCTGTCCTTGGAGAAATGGTGACGCACAGCAAGCCTGCCATCATTATTAATTTTGTGGCAGGAGTGGTGTTGATTGCGCTGTTGAACCTGGCGATCCGGACGTTGTGAAGATAAACGGCAAAATCGTGTTTGGCGGAATGGCAGTCGCTGCCATCGCAGCGGCCCTTGCGCTGATCGCGTGGCTGCGCATCGAGGAATCAAGGCATCTCACGCAGCCTCATCGCGTCAGGACGTACGGCGGCACGAACTATGTGGTTCAAGTGCTGGAGACTACTGTTGGCAAGACTGACGTGGGCTACGTGCTCATCGTGTATGCGCGGCTTGAAAACCCCAATCCATACGATGTCGTCTTGCGCCGCGGCTGGTTCACTCTGGCCGATCAGCACAAAGATTGTTTCCTGCCGTCGACGAATGGCACACAAACCACCTTGATCAAACTGCCCGCCAGCGGTGTCCTAGAGAGGGAGATGTTCAGCTTCGACTTGCCGCCAGACGCATTGACCGGAAGCGTGGAGATGAAAATCGGCGAGAACGACTTTGTGATGATCAAGAACAAGAAACCATTTACGCGCCAGCTCCGCAGCGGCGAGTTCGTTTCGTTTCGCATACGCGAGTGGTGAGCGATTCAAGGAGGTACTGGCCATGTGGAAACACATCAAGTTATACACTATGTCGGCGATCATCATCGCGCTCGGCGCGACCGCGCTGTACTATCGCCACCAGGCGACGCGCGGCGTCGGCGCGGTGCGCCGCACGATCGACCCGCCCGCAATCGTGCAGGAAATCAAAGCGCTGCAGGAATTGGCGACGGTCAAATACACCATCCAAAAAGTCATCGGGCTGGAAGAAGAAAAAGTGCCATTTGGCTCTGAGTCGCTTCTCATGGTCGTGCAGGCCACCGTCAAGGGTGGAATCGATCTGTCGGAGTTGGCCACTCAAGATGTAAGAGTCGCGGCCGACAACTGCGTCACAATCAAACTGCCGCCCCCAAAAATCCTCGACATCTACATCAACGACAAGGAAACCAAAGTCTGGCAACGCACCAAGACATGGTGGACGCCTTGGGTCTCATTCAATCCCGAGATGGAGCAGCAAGCGCGTCTGGCGGCCCGTGAGTACGTGCAAGCCGCCGCACTCAAAATGAACATCTTGAGTAACGCCCAGCAGAATGCCGAGACGACCATCCGCCGGTTCCTGCACCTGCTCGGCACCGAATCGGTTCGATTCGAGACGGCAACCGCGACGCCCACTTCCTTGCCGCCTGTTGAGGCGCATTGACTTTGCCGCCGATTCGGGCATGATCTCGCCCAATTCACCATGAATGCTGCAAGATACAGTCTAATCGTCATCACCACCGTTTGCATCTTGTGCGCCAGTTGCATTGCCCGCGCCGATGAGGCGACGAATGCAACGGTGTCCATCACCATCCGCGAATGCGTCGAGCGCGCGCTTCAGAACAACTTCGACATCAGGATCCAGCGCATCAATCCAACCATCAATACTTGGGGTGTCGTGTCCGCACAGAGCCACCGATCCCCAAACACAGGCGTCGCTCGGTGGCCTCTCGTCTCTCCAGCAGCAGAGATTCAGCTCCCAATTGGAGCTGCGTGGCAAGCTGCCCAGCGGTACAACCTACGATCTGTTGGCCTCCGATGCGCGTTCGTCAGGCACGCTGAGTTCCAACTTCGTGTACACGGGGACGACGGCTCTGTCGCTGACCCAGCCGCTGCTGAAGAATTTCGGACTCGGAGTGAACGCGGCAGCGATCCGCATCGCGCGCAAGAACCACGACATCGCCGTCCAGAACTTTCTCCTGCAGGTGATCAACAGCGTCATCGCCGTGAACAACGCCTACTACGAGTTGGTGTTTGCGATCGAGGACTACAAAGCCAAACTTGAAGATCTCAACCTCGCCAAGCAGTTGCTCGATGAAAACCGCAGGAAACTCCAGATCGGCACGATGTCCCCGCTGGATGTGGTGCAGGCCGAATCCGGCGTGGCATCGCGCGAACAGGCGGTTATCCTTGCCGAACGCACGATCAAGGACAACGAGAACGCACTCAAGATCCTGATCTCGCAAAACGTGGGCGAGTTTCAAGGTGAATCGATCGTGCCCGTTGATTATCCCGTGGTCGAAATGGTCGAAACCGACGTTGCCCGCAGCATCCGCACCGCTCTGGAAATGCGTCCCGATTACATCCGCGCCAAGCTAACCGTCGAAAGTCAGAACATCCAGGTCAAATTCAACCGCAACCAACTCTGGCCGGAGATTGATTTGAATGCCAGCTACGGGTGGGCCGGACGTGGCGGAACTTTCGAGGACTGGGCCGACAATGTGGGCACGCGTGAGAATCCGGTGTGGGCTGGGGGCGTGACCGTTACCTTTCCGCTCGGCAATCGCCAGGCGCGGGCCAATTATCAGGCGGCACGCCTGCAAGTCGAGCAGTTCCTACTCCAACTCAAACAGCTCGAACAACAGATCGTTGTCGATGTGGACAACGCCGTTGGGCGCGTCCAAACCAATCTGAAGAGCGTGGAGGCGGCGGCGGCCGCCCGCCGTCTGGCCGACGAGTCGCTGAAAGCCGAAAAAACAAAACTCCGCGCGGGCACGTCCACGACCTTTCTGGTGCTGCAGGCTCAATCCCAACTGGCGACCGCGCGCTCGGCGGAAATCCGTGCGCGCGCCGATTACGCCGAATCGCTGGTGACGTTGGCCCAAAGAGAAGGTACGACGCTGCAGAAGAACAACATCGCGCTGGATGAACGTTTCTAGCGGGGATGTGCCCACTCCTCATTCGCACCCCGTGGCTTGAGATTCATACCTACGGCGTCCTGGTCGCAGCGGGCTTTCTGATCGGCCTCGCGGTCGCCGCGCATAACGCCAAGCGCGAGGGGTTGCATCCCGAACACATCAGCGATCTTGGCATCTGGCTCATCGTGGCTGGCATGGCTGGCGGCAAACTCTTCCACGTCGTTTTCTTCTGGAACGACTTCCTTTCAGGTTGGCGCGCGGAAGGCATTCGGTCGTTGCGGGAAGGCTTCGTGTTTTACGGCGGGTTCATTGGCGCCAGCCTGGCCGCAATCGTTTACACCCGAATCAAACGGTTGCCGCTGTGGAAAGTCGCTGATGCCTGCGCTCCGGGCGTCGCGCTTGGCCACGCATTTGGTCGGGTGGGCTGCTTCTTTAACGGTTGCTGCTACGGAAAAGCCTGTTTGCTACCGTGGGCCGTCAAGTTTCCACCGCCGCATCTCATGGCGGGTATTCCCGTGCATCCAACGGAGATTTACGAGGCGCTCGGCGATGTTGCCATCTTTCTCGGATTGACCGCATACTATCGACGGAAACGATTCGACGGCCGGATTTGGTGGCTGTACGTCTTGGGCTACGGCATCCTGCGGTTCGCCATCGAGTTTTTCCGTGGCGATTACGCCACCTATTATCTCGGGGTCTTCACGCTCGGCCACGCCATTGCGGCAGTCACGATCATCGTCGCGCTCATCGCGTTTGCTCGGCAGATTGCCATGTCCAAACGCACGAGTCAGTAAATGATCGGCCCCTGTTGCGGCCAACCGCTTCGATGCGGTTCGCGCCGGGCTTGAGCGTGACTTCCTTCCAGAGGAAGATGTGGTTCCCCGAGCGAACCGGTCCCAGCGAAACGCCGTTGACCTTCAGTTTGACCTCGTTGCAGTTGGAGTAGATTTTCACCGGCGTCTTCGGCTCGGTGCGGATGGTGAAGCGGCGGCTGGTGATGTACACGAACGGCTCGGTCGTCCAGTTGGCCTTGTACCAGAAAAACGTGTCCTTCTTCACCTTGCGGTCGTAGGTGACCATGCCTTTGTCGTTGCGGCCCAGGTGGTCGCCCTCGCGCCGCTGATCGGCGGCGAAGTCGAACATGTTCCAAAGGAAAGTGCCCCACAGCCACGGGCGTTCTTTCATCGCCTTCCACGCCGCCTCGTGCACGACGCATTGCCATTCCTCCGGGTGCCACGGCGAGACGGTGTTCGCGGGCTTGCGAGCATTGAGTTCGTGCTGTTGCACGCTGGCGCCGGCGCCGTATTCGCTGATAGCGGCAGAGCGTGCAGGCAGCGTCTGATGCAGTTCGTCGAGCTTGACCGGCCAGTCCTCAGGCTGGCCGTTGTACCAGCCGTAATACCAATTGAAACCGATGATGTCCGTGATGCCGGCGCTCGGGTGCGTCGACGGCACGCAGCAACTGGCGGCGACCGTTAGCCGCGTCGGATCAAGCGTTTTGGCCAGTTTGTTCAGGTCACTAATCAACTCGCATTCCGCCGCCTCGGGCAGCTTGTCGCGGAACCGCAGTTCGTTGAACAGACTCCAAAAGATAATGGATGGATGGTTGTAGTTCTGTTTGATCAACTCGGTCAATTGCTGGCGGGCGTTTTCAGCAAAGGCGGGGGATTCTCCCAATTTGTTGACCAGGGACAACTCGGCCCAAACGACGAGTCCGCCGCGGTCGCAGAGATCGTAGAAGTACTGGGAGTGCTGGTAATGCGCGAGGCGGACGCCGGTGCAGCCCATTTCCATGATCAGGTTGAAATCTTCTTCGTGCTCGGCGGGGCCGATTGCCCAGCCCTTGTCGATTCGGTCCTGATGACGATTGACGCCGTGCAGGGCGACGTGTTGGCCGTTCAGGAAAAACCCTTTGTCGGGATCGACCCGGAAGAAGCGCACCCCGAGCGGTTGCGTGACGCTGTCAACAAGCTTGCGCCCGTCTAGAACCTCGACGGAGACCTGGTAAATGTAGGGATCGGAGCGGCCGTTCCAGAGATGCGGCTTGGGCAGCTTGATCGTTTGCACCGCGTCGCGGCTGCCGTTGGCCGGTGCTTCCTGCTCCGAACCAGTGCCCGCCACGCGTTTGCCACCGGCATCGGTGATTGTGCAGCGGACAGTGGCCTTCTTCGCCGCATCGTTCGCGTTGCGAAGTTTGGTCGTGATTTCTAGTTCGCCCAAATCAGGAGTCACGCGGTTCTGCCGGATGTAAACGCCGGGTGACGCGTAATCCAGCGGGCTGATGGAAAGTTTGTCGAGCACCAGCAGATGCGCGTCGCGGTACAGGCCACCGAAAATCGTGAAATCACCGTCCAGCGGCGCGACGTCCGGGTCACGGGCATTGTTGACCTTGACCGCAATGACGTTGTCCTGGCCGACCCGCAGCAGTGGGGTGACATCGAAACAGAACGCTCCGAAATTCCCCCGGTGCGTGCCGACGAGTTTGCCGTTGACGAACACGTCGGCCACCGTCGCCGCGCCGTCGAATTTCAGGAACAGACTCTTGCCCGCGTACAGGGAGTCCACCTTCAGATGCCGGCGATACCAGCCGACACCGCGGTAATAATCGTTGCCGCCGTCCTGGCCGTCCATGTTGTTCCAGGTGTGCGGCAGGTTTACCGTTTGCCACGCGGCATCGTCGAAACCTGCAGACTCCACCCCGGGCGTATCCCGGCGAATAAACTTCCATTGTCCGTCGAGTCCGACGTCCACACGTGGCGAGGCCGACACGGAGCAGATTGTTGTCGCCAAATTCAGCGTAATGAGAGCGATGAATCGTCGCAGTTTCATATCACAGCGTATATCCTTTCAATTCGGGAACCGTGATGAAGAGGTTCGCCGACCAAGCTCGAGTGTCAGGCGCCTTCATGTTCCTACGTGCCGCAAGTTCTCGTCGAGCGGCGTCATCTTCGGCATCAGCAGGTGCGCCACACCGAGCAGGATGAGATAACAGGAACCCGCGATCATAAACGCGAAGAAGTAACCCGAAGGGCCGCTGGAGGAAAGCACCTGACCCAGTGTATAGTCCCCCAACATGCCGGCCACTGCGCCGACCATGCCACCAATGCCCGTGACGGACGCGGTGGCCTTCTTCGGAAACACATCTGAGACCACCGTGAAGACGTTGGCCGACCAAGCTTGGTGGCCGCCAGCCGCAAGGGCGATTAACAGCACGGCCATCCAATAAAAGCTGTCGGAGCGCGCGCTGTTGATGAGGGCTGATTCCATACGCCGTTCTTGCGCCGGAGTGATCGCGTCACCGACCGCTTTGACGAATTCCTTGGCCGACGTGTAGCTTTTGCCAGAAAGGACGCGAAGCGCGCTTTGGGTTTCCGCCGGGATGGGTTCTTGGACCTTTTGCCGCCTCGCTTTGCCGTCAACAGTGACGACATGTTCGGTCGTGAACGTGGCCTTCTCAAGCCGCCCGAAGAAATGCTCGTCCACATTGAACCGGGTGGGGAGCTGGGTGACAAACATTACCGGCAGGATGCAGAACGCGCACAATAGCATGGTCGTCTTGCGCGCACGATTCACAGACCAGCCCCTCTTGATGAAGAACGACGACAGCCAGCCGCCTGCAATGCTTCCGCCATCGGCTAGGACGTAGATCGTGATTAACGGCAGCGCGAGACCCTTGATGTCCAAGCCGAATTTGTCGTATAGGAATTTCCCGCCCCAAAACAGATAAAACCACCAGACGGCGTCCGTGATCTTGAGTGCGGCAAACGCCACCGTCTCCCGATGCGGCAGCACTTTCAGCCATGGCACCTTCTTGGTGGATGTCTCAGCAACCGAGTCGCTGTTGATGTAAGCCAGTTCCTCTTTGGAAAGACGCGGGTGTGTTTCGGGGCGGTGATAAAACTTCAGCCAGAGCACGACCCACAGTGCGCTGAAGGCGCCGGTCGTGAGAAAGGCAAACTGCCAGTTCGTGCCGTCCGGCAACACGATCCAAGGAATCACCATCGGCGCAAGGATGGCGCCGACGTTGGAGCCGGCGTTGAAGATGCCAGTGGCGAAAGCCCGTTCCTTTTTCGGGAACCATTCGCCGACAGTCTTGATTGCGGCGGGAAAGTTGCCGGATTCTCCGAAACCGAGGCCGAATCGGGCAACGGAAAAACCCAGCAGGCTGAACGCCGGGCGCACCGCTGCGTGCAACATGCCGAAGATACTCCAGATGCCGATGGAGAGCGTGTACCCGATCCTCGTGCCGAGCCGATCAATGATCGCACCCATAATAAGCATGCCGATCGCGTAGGCACATTTGAAAGCGATGTTGATCGTGGCGTAGTCCGGGTCCGACCAGTTGAAGACCCTGTATTGAAGCGTCGGCCCCAGCACGCCAAGGATACTGCGGTCCATGTAGTTGATGGTAGTCGCCGCGAACAGCAGGGCGCAAATGCTCCATCGGTAACGGCCCGCAGGTTTCTGGCCGCGCAAATCGGAGGTTTTCTGCGTTTCTGAAACCGGCATGCCTGGATTGCTCAAGGTGTTGTCCTCCGCTAGAGAATTCGATTTATGATTCTTCCAATCCCGCCTCACCGAGGCACGGAGAATAATCGCATGCACGCCACGCGGTCAAGATTGGA
>JBEKFI010000013.1:0-36407 GCA_050013395.1 Verrucomicrobiia bacterium
CAGGTTGTGTGGGTGGACTACGCGCAGGGCCGCGAGATAAAACATGAAGCCAGCGGCAGCGGGTTCATCATTCGCAAGAAAGGCTACGTCGTCACCAACCACCACGTTGCCGGCCGCGCTACGCGGGCGGTCTGCGTGTTCTCCAACAATGAGGAGATCGAGGCGACGCTGGTCGGCACCGACCCGATGACCGACATCGCCGTACTGAAACTGGACGACAGCCGCCATCAGGAGTTCCCGGCGGCGGACTGGGGCGACTCCGGCCTCGTCAGCGTCGGGGACACGGTCTTGGCGATGGGCAGCCCGTTGGCGCTGTCGCAGTCGGTCACGCGCGGCATCGTCAGCAACGCCAAGATGACCATGCCGAGCATGTTCCGCCGCTACGGCGGCTTCTCGTTGGAAGGCGAAGACGTCGGCTCGCTGGTGCGCTGGCTGGCGCACGACGCGTCGATTTACCCCGGCAACTCCGGCGGCCCGCTCGTGAACCTCAAGGGTGAGGTCATCGGCGTCAACGAGATCAGCCTCGGCTTGGGCGGCGCCATTCCGAGCAATCTTGCGCGCGACGTCGCCGATCAGATCATCGCGAACGGCCGGGTAAGCCGCAGTTGGCTCGGCATTGAAGTTCAACCGCTGTTGAAAGGCTCGGAACTGACGCGCGGCGTGTTGGTCAGCGGCGTCGTCGAAGACTCACCCGCGGCGCAGGCCGGATTCAGGTCCAACGACATCCTCGTGCGGCTGGATGGCAGGGACATCAGCGTGCGCTTCGACGAAGAGATTCCGCTGCTGAACCTGATGGTGGCAGCCTTGCCGATCGGCAAGGAGATCGAAGCGGTGGTCCTGCGCGACGGAAAACAGAGCACGTTAAAGGTGCGCACTGCCGAGCGCGAGCCAGTTGACCCGAAACAACACGAGCTGAAGCAATGGGGCATGACCGTGCGCAACATCTCGTTCTTCACTGCCAAGGAAATGAAGCTCGAAGACCGCAAGGGCGTCCTCGTTACTTCTGTCCGCCCCGGCGGCCCGTGCGGCGAGGCCAAGCCCGCTGTCCAACCTCAAGACATAATTAAGTTCGTCGGCGGTAAACCCGTCAACAGTGTCGAAGACCTCGTCGCCGTGACTGAGGATCTGACCAAAGACAAGAAAGCGCCCGTGCCCACGACGGTTCATTTCGGCCGCAAGACCGAAAGATTCCTCACCGTCGTCAGAGTTGGGATCAAGGAACTCGAAGACCCGGGCCTCGAAGCGCGCAAGGCGTGGCTGCCGGTCGCCGTTCAAGTCATCACGCGCGAGATCGCCGAACAACTCGGCAGCAACACACTCACGGGCGTGCGTATCATCCAGGTGTACCCGCACAGCACCGCAGCGGATGCAGGCTTGAAAGTCGGCGACCTGATTGTCGGGCTCGACGGGGAGAAGATTCCCGCTTCCCAGCCCGGCGACGAGGAAGTGTTCACCAGCCGCATCCGCCAGTATCGCGTGGGTGACAAGCCCGAACTACGCATCCTGCGCGACGGCGAACCGCTGACGATCGCCGTCGAACTGGCGCGCGCGCCGAAACTGGAGCGCGAAATGAAGAAGTTTCAGGACGCCAACTTCGAGTTCACCGTGCGCGACCTCAGTTTCTTCGACCGCGTGCACGATGACCTGCCGGAAGACCTGCCCGGCGCGCTCGTCACAGAATTGAAAGACGGCGGCTGGGCCGCGCTCGGCCAGTTGCTGGCCAACGACATCATCCAGGCGGTCAACGAGAAGCCGGTCACCGACGTCGCCGCGCTGGAAGCAACGATGAAAGCCGTCGTGCAGCAAAAGCCAAAGTTTGTCGTGCTGCGCGTGATGCGCGGCATTCACACCCGCTACCTTGAACTCGAACCCAACTGGGACACCGGCAAATAGCCAACCCGACAATTTCGGAGGACAACCATGATGACCCGATTCGCTCACGCACTCGTCACCGCAGTGTTGCTCAACAGTTCTCTCGCGTTCGCCGATGATACCGCCGAGGCAGGCCGCCGCGTGCTGAGCCGCTACCAAGACGCCGTGGTTACCGTCAAACTCGTTGTCAGCTACAGCATGACCTTCGGCAGCCGCGACCAGCAATCCGAGAGCAAAACGGAGGCGATCGGCACGATTATTGACCCGTCGGGGCTGACTGTTATTTCCCTGAGCACGATAGATCCCAGCTCAATGATAAGGGCACGTATGCGCGGCCAGCAGACGGAGTTGAAGGTCGACAGTCAGGTCAAGGACGCCAAGCTCGTGTTGGCCGACGGCACTGAGATTGCCGCGCAAGTCGTGTTGCGCGACAAGGATCTCGACGTCGCCTATCTGCTGCCTGTTGAGAAGCCCGCCAAACCACTGACCGCCATCGACCTCGCGCACGCTGCCAAGCCGCAAGTGCTCGACGAGGTCGTCTGCCTCAACCGCCTCGGCAAAGTCGCGGACCGCGCCGTCGCCGTCTCGATCGAGCGTATTGATGCCCTCGTGGATCGTCCGCGACCGTTCTACGTGCTCGCCGCCGGCGGCTCGTCCGGTGTCGGCTCGCCCGTGTTCTCCTTGTCCGGCACGCCCCTCGGCGTCATCCTCATCCGGAACGCTCCGTCTGAAGGCGAGGCGAACGCCGCGTCGATGTTCTCCGGCACCGGTGGCCTCGGGATCATTCCGATCATCGTTCCCGCAGCCGACATTCTCGAAGACGCCAAGCAAGCTCTTGAAGCGAAGAAACCCGCGGTGGAACAACCCAAGCAAGAACCGAAACAGAAGTAGGATGCCCTCCGGGTCGGCGCGGCGTAGCGTGTGCCCGAAATGCATGGCCGTTGGTAGGGCGCGACCGCTGGGCGCGCCGTTGTGCCTTGGTTTCGGACGGCCCGGCGGTCCGTCCCTACCGCAACTCATTGGCGAGCGTGATCCACTGATCGAGGCTCAACTCCTCCGCGCGCGCAGTGGACGAAACACCCGCGGCGGCGAACGCAGCATCCACTCTCGCGGCGGTTGTAGCCGCGCTTGCCAAGCGCGGTTCACCATGTTTGCCCCCAGGGCCGCGCTCATCCCCCTTCGCCGAGGCTACGGCGGACGGGCCGAACGCGGCTACAGCGTTCACTAGGAGTTTGCGCAGCATTTTGCGTCGTTGACCAAAGCCAGCCCGCACAATCTCGTGAAAAGGCGCGCCCGCCTTCAGCTTCACGCGCGGGTCGCGCCGGTCCAGCACGACGACGGCGCTCTCCACATGTGGCGACGGATAAAAACAAGTCGGCGACACGATATGCGCCACCGTGCAATGGTAATGCAATTGGGTGAACAGCGTGAGCGCGCCGTAATCTTTGTGTCGTGGCTTGGCGGCCAGACGCTGCGCTACTTCGCGCTGCAACGTCACCACCATGCGTCTTGGTTTGAGATCGCCTTCCACGAACCGTTCCAGAATCGGCGTGGAAATGCTGTACGGAAGATTGGCGACGACCTTGCAGAAAGGATGAGGGATGAGGGATGAGGGATGAAGAAGCTCTACCGCGTCGCCTTCGATCAATTCGACCCCCGGAAACTTCTCGCGCACGTACTCGGCCAACCGCGGATCCTTCTCGATGGCAGTGACGTGCTTGGCACAGTCAACAAGCGTTTCCGTCAGCATGCCGAGTCCGGGGCCGATCTCCAACACCGTCTCGTCGCGGCGAACGTCGGCCTCTCGAAGAATGATCTGGAGGATGTTGCCGTCGATCAGAAAATTCTGCCCCAGCGCCTTGCTGGGTCGGAGGCCAAGCTCGGCGAGCAGTCGTCGGACTTCAGTCAGTGTCATCCCGCAGATTGTCTCACGCCAAACCGCCAAGAGGCAATGCGGTTGTCACAATCCTCCGCGGTGTTTGCTTGACCGAATACGAAGCGCTCACTGTGAATCCAGGATCTCCTTCACCGTCGCGTCGTAATTTTCCTTTCTGATGGGGCCCTTCTCGTGGAGTTCTTTGACCTGCCTGGAGCGTTCGGCTGCCCTTTGCGGGTACTGGTTGTCGGCCATCTGCAAAGGTTTTGCCGTTGAACACGACGGTTTGACAAAAGGGGGGTTCTCTCGCTAGATAGCAGCGTCGTCGGGACGTCACTGTTAACCGCCGGGAATTTGGAGGATCAGTCCTATGTGCCTGAGAATTATTCAGAGTTGTACGCGTCTGGTCGGCGTGCTCCTCGCCCCAATTTTGTTTGCAGTCTTGCCGGAGCCGGCCGCGGCTCAACGCGGATCGAATGCCACGAATGAATCCGTTCAGATGCCGCCTGCGGCCACGACGGCGGCGCAGCCGCCCAACACGATAGCCGAAGGGGGTAACTCCTCCGGCTACGACATGGCCCCGGAGACGAGGCTGGAGGTTGTTGAAGCCGCCGTCGCCGCCATTCCATCGAAGATTCCGGCCGGGCCATTCAAGCCGACGTGGGAATCGCTCAAGAAAAATTACAGTGTCCCGCAGTGGTTCGTTGAAGCCAAGCTCGGCCTGTCCCTGCACTGGGGACTCTATTCCGTGCCCGCGTACCACAACGAATGGTACGAAAAGCACATGTACGGCACGTTCATCCAGTGGCATCGGGAGCATTTCGGGCGGCAAGACAAGTTTGGCTATAAGGATTTTATCCCGATGTTCACGGCGGAGAAATTCGATCCGAAAGCTTGGGCGGAGTTGTTCAAGAAATCGGGCGCCAAATGGATTGCTCCCACCGTGCAGCATCACGACAATTTCGCGCTCTGGGACAGCCGTGTCACTCCCTTCAACGCCATGCAAGTGGGGCCCAAGCGCGATCTGATGGGCGAATTGGCCAAGGCCGTTCGCGCCCAAGGACTCAAGTTCGGCGTCTCCAATCACGGAATCGAGAACTTCCAGTTCATCAATCCTCCGGCGGATCTGGCAGCCGATCTCAAAGCCAAGCAGGCGGATTTATACGACCCTAAGTGGGCTGACTTTTACAGCGTCGCCGACCGCAGCGACGAAGCCTGCAAGAAGTTCCTGATCAACTGGGTCGAGCGAAATGTCGAACTGATCGACAAATTCCAGCCCGACGTTGTCTGGTTCGACAACGGCGTGGACATCCGCTATCTGGATCCGCTGAAGCTGTGGGTCGCCGCCTATTACTACAATCGCGCTGCCGAACGGGGCAAGCAGGTCTCGATCGTCACGAAGAAGGCAGCTTTTGCCCCGAGCGGCACGAACACGCAAGAGATCGGATCCATCATTGATTTCGAGAAGATCGGCGCGCGTTCTCCGTCGGGCATCCGGACCGGAGTATGGGAGGTCCACGAGCCAATCGGCAGCACGTGGGGTTACACCAGCGACATGACCGTGTCCGGCCCCGGAACGGTCATCAGCAAGCTGGCCGACACCGTCAGCAAGAACGGCAACCTGCTGTTAAATCTCTCGCCCAAAGCCGATGGGACAATCCCCGAAGCCCAGCAGAAGACGCTGCTGGAAGTCGGCCAGTGGCTCGAAACAAACGGCGAAGCGATCTACGGCACGCATAACTGGATCACGTTCGGTGAGGGCGGCGGTCGCGGGCAGAGCAGGCTCAACATCCGCTTTACCGTCAAGGGCGACAACCTGTACGCGATAATCCTCGGCAACTGGCCGGGGGAACAGGCCGTGATCACCTCGCTGGCGACTGGCAAGGCGCCGCAGGGCAAGATCAAAAGCGTCACGCTCCTAGGTCACAAGTACGCACTCAAGTTTCTCGCAAGCAAACCGCTCAGGTTCACGCAGGACGCCGAAGGCTTGAAGGTCAAGCTCCCGGCCAGCGCGCCGTGCAAATACGCCTACACGCTCAGGATCGTCGGATTGAAGACGAATCCGCCCACTGCGACCGTATCGGGCAATCCGCAGCGATGGTCTGGGCGATAGATTGTCTCACGCCAGGACGCAAAGAAGTTCCAACGGCTGGCGAAACTGCACGAGCGATTTCCCAAACGAACGCTGCAAGAAGTTCGGCCTGTCGCTGTCGCCGTAAACTGTAGGGGAGCGTCTCGCTTGCCGCCGTCGACGTGCACAGTAGGACAAGCGCGTGAGCAGCGCGTCTCGCCTGTCGCTGTTAGGTTCACCGTTCGGGTGTGTGCCGCCTCCGTCTCCTGAATGCTGTCTACTGTTTTCTGAATTCTTCCCCTTGAATGTTGAGCGTTTACCCCGAAAGCCTTCGGGGTTAACCCGTACGTCGCCTCAACTGGTCCCCGTGAAGTCAGCGACAGCGAAGCCCTCGCCACCACCACGACACCCAACGCAACCGCCGGCACCGGAGTCCGCGGTCGCGGCAATCGTCCCGCGAATTCGATTGTCTGGATGAAGGGCGAGCGAGGCGTAAGGGACTCAACGTTCAACATCCAACGTTCAGAGGCTTGTCCGCCTATGGCGGATTCAGGCCCGCCTGCGGCGGGTAAAGTTCATCGCTTGTAGGAGCGACATTCCTGTCGCGACCGGGTGTGGTCCATTGTGCGCGGGTCTCCCGGCTGCGCGGACGAAGCCGCTACGGCGCGGCGAAGGCCTGACCCCGCACAGATTTCGACCGAAGGTCTCCCGGCCAGCACTCTTAACCCAGACTTGCGGTCAATGACAATGTCGGAACCAAGTGAGCCGAAAGACTTGATCAACTGGTAAAACTGTCAAGAATCAAGCGTTGACCCCAAGACCATTGACAGTTTCAAGCGGTGACCCCGGCGCCCCGATCTCCTTGTTACCTCACGGAGTCGCAGGCGTATAGACCAATGATTAGGGCGTGCTCACCTGCTCCAGAACAGTGACCAGATCATCGAGACCTGTTTCCTGATCGACCGTCGCGTCAACAGTATCAACAAGGTCAGGGTGACAGAAGATGCGCAATTTCCCTGCCGCACTCCGTAGGTCCTTGGCATACTTCTCCTACACGTGTGATTGCTGCAACTCGCCAACGATGCGACTGTCTTTGCGCATCCTGCGACCGTGCGTCTCGAGAACATAGTAAAGCCCGATCTCTGAGCCAGGGCGTTCACCAGGGATGTCAATGAGGAGCCAAGGCATCTGTCCCGCGGTCTTCTGATCTATCAGTTCTTTTGCGGTCTCTGCAGACATCGCAGTAACATCGACGGGTGACGCGGCACGCCTGCATATCGCTTGCTCAAAGAGAAGTGAAGCTTGATTGCGTTGGGTACGGTTCAACTTGTCCCAAAGGTTGGATATTTGGGTCCAGCGGGTCGCTTCCACGTCGGGCGTCACAACCCACAAGCGTTTGAACAATTGCCTTTTCAACAGGCGGACAACGAGCTCTTCTTCCGGTCGTTCCTTTTCGCGTAGTCGTCCCCGTAACCAGCACAATACGGCCGCATCTGTGGCTGCCAGATCAGTTCCCTCTTCAAGTAAATAGAGTTCCTTTTCAGGGATGGCTCTAAACTCTTCAAGACCCAGGAGCGGACTTCCTCCCTCTCTCAAATAGAGATTCTCTGGAAGGGTGAAGGCAAACCGGTAAAACGAACTGACAAACCGCATTAGACCATCTGGTTTCTTCTCCGTATGTGCACTCATGAGAGCTTCAACAGCTCGGAATAGCATTGCCTTCTGGGCGCGCACCCCGTGATGCCAGTAAGCTTGGCAGAACATTGCGTATCGTACGAAGGTCATGAACTCTGCCGCGACCTTGCCTTTAGCGTGCACACCCAGCATGGGGACATCGCGCGCGCCTTTCTCCACCTGATTCACAACCACAATAGTTATGCACCTGGACAATCGCTCCACATCCAGTCCAAGTGGGTAAGGCAGGTGTGTTTGCTGAGCGTCCCGGGAAAGGTAGTCTAGCTTGTCCGCATCAATTGGACCACTGAGTATGGAACGTAGGAGTTTCTTGAGAGGTGAAGCAGTGTGGCTTGTGGCCTTTGCTTCCAAAATCTCGATTATACGATCCGCACTCGTCTTCCATGCTGTGAACACATCATCCAACGAGGAGAAGTCAATCCGCTCTGCTCCCTTAGTTTTCTTGGCCCACTTTCCACGCAGAATGGCCAAAGTCATCTCCGTATGACTGAACAATGAGGAATCAATCTCTTCGAAGTCATGTGCTAGGGGGAATTGTCCCAAATCGTGAAGTAGCGCACAGAGCAGTAGATCGGTACAGTCTTGCTCAGTGACAATCTGTCTAAAGAGAGGAGAGATTGGATCGTTCCACAACGCGCGAATGACCTCTGCAGTATTCGCATAAGTCCCAAGGCTGTGTTCCCTTCTTGTGTGCTTCGCCCCCGGATAGACCTGCGACACCAAACCAAGTTGCGTTATCGCGTTCAAACGCCGAAAGAGTCGGTGGTCAAGCACAAGCTGAACGCGCGGAGTGTTCAGCACATGCCGACCAGGGGCGGCTTGGATTGTGTCTGTGGGAACGCCCGAAAGCTCAGGAATCCTATTGAGAGGGCCTGGGTACCCTTTGATGCGAGAGGTGATGTCACAGAGAGCATCAGCCGAAGTCACTGGGAAACTTTGTAGGAAACCATCGCCTAGACCTGTATGCCGAGTGATCCAAGTCGGCATTCCTGCACCTGCAAGAAGACGGGCGCTAAGCAGCAGCAAGTACTTGCGGAGATAGGTATCAACGCGAAGAGCCAGAGCATCATTGGATTTCATGCTGCCACTGGAATAGTCAATTCCGAGCCACGCCAGAACCATTCGGCCAAAAGTCCACAAATCCCATTCCGGTTTTATTTCGGACCTCGACAACTCCCCCCTAGCTCGATTCTTGTCAGTGGGGTCTTGGGTGAGTCTCCGAACCAACTCGGGATGTGCATACGATAGCGTCACGGCGACAGTTGTTGTCACTGCCTCTCCTGACAACCTTTTGCAGGTACCCAGATCGATCATGACAGGGCGGCCTGAATCAGCCAAGACGATGTTGTCAGGTTTCAGGTCTAAGTGAGCGAATGGCCCTTCAGGGTGAGTATGCAGGTATCGAAGCACTTCCGCAGTCTCCATGACTAGGCGTATCAACATGTCGTCGGTGAAGTGAGGGTCTTGTACAGCTTTGAGTGACTTCTGCCCGTCGATTGCGTCCATCACATAAAAGGGGAGTTCTAGGTAGTAACGCACGCCCTTTAGGGTTGCGTGATAGAGGATTCTGACGATCCCGGGGTGAAGCAATTTGGCGAGGTACTTTATCTCCTCGCTCAGCATCGATGCCAAGACTAGTGCTGTGGCTGGCGACGGTCGTGAGAACTTTAATGCCCGGTCCATCGACGGGAACAGCATATCGTTCAGACGCAGAACTATGCCTGATCCACCCACTCCAAGAACTGTACGGTACGAGTACCTCTTTTTCAGATGCTCGGCGATGGCCTTGATTGCTTCCTCTACGCCCCCCGCTTCAGCGGGCCAGACCGACGACAAACCCCCTGATCGTAAAATACCTTCACGTGAGACAGGATAGTCTTGATCGGCCAGCCTTCGATGTCAGTCGTCATGGTCTCATCTCGATCTTGCGTTGATCATCTCCTCGATTCATCTTCGCAATCACTGCCTCGCCGAATGGGCTGCATTTTACGTTCCGTGCGCCATCCATCACGTTATGGCGCGGGGCAGCGAACGGCATGACCTCTAGCGTTTCCTTTTCTTTTGCTTAGCCGACGAATTGAATTGGACCAGCTTCTCCCAGTCGATCGCGCCGTCCGGTTGGCAGAATTCATCCATGAACTCGCGCGTGAAACGGTTGACTGCGTGATCCCAGTCGGCTTTGAATTTGGGTTTGTGCTTTGCGGGAACGTCTCGCATCAAACGAATGAGTTTCAGGTAGAAATCTTTGTCGCCCGTGATTTCCTGCCAGAATATCTGCCCCGACAACCGTCGAAAGCGTGAGTTCTCCGTGGGTTCGCTTTGTTGTTGGCCGTAACTTTGCCCGACGAGTGGATCGAATCGTTTGTTGAGTTTGTAGAGACGGCGGCGGAGCGCATCGAAATTCTGGCTTTGTCGTTTGTGCTGATCTGCGTTGCCCCAGTTCGGTCCTGATTTGACTGCCAGCGCGAGAAAGCGGCCTCGGTATTCGATGACGACATCGCCGCCTTCCATCGCCGCGACGCGGCCTCCTGCCGCCGCGCGTGCAATCGGCTCGAAGAAGACGTTTCCGAAAATTGTTTCGCCAGAAGACGTGACATGGGCACGCATAATCTCTTCGACGATCTCCGATGCTTTCTCGACACCCAAGGCACGATAGAGGTAGGGGTTTTTCTTCTTGAGAATCTTTTTGAGGCTGAGGTTCTGCAGACCCAAAAGGCGGGAATCGTAGAACTTGGTGAGACAGTCCTCGATTAGCTTTTCAAGCTGCGGTGTATTGAGTGGCATTGTTGGCCTTCGGGGCAATGTCCCACAGCGTTTCGCCGAGTTCCTCTTTCAGAGTCTTTCTGGCGAGAGCGCAGTATTCAGGTGAGATGTCGATGCCGAGGTAATTCCGCCCCAGTCTGGCCGCAGCGACAGCAGTTGTGCCAGAGCCGACGAACGGGTCGACGACGAGGCCACCGGGTTTCGTGAACAACCGGATGAACCAAGTGGGCAGCGCTTCAGGAAATGCCGCGCTGTGATTGCGGTTTCCGCACTCGGTGGCCAGATGCAGAACGTTCGTAGGGTAGGCCAGTTCGCGCCCGATCCAATTCGCTATCTTCTTCCCGAAACCGCTTCCGACTTTTGATTCGTCGCGGCGCCTGTCCGTCTGGCTGAGGTTGCGCAGCCGGGCGTGTCGCCAATTGCCCATTGGAACGCGCACCGCATCCTGGTACATGGCGAAGTGCTTGGACTTGGTGAAGTGCAAACATCGTTCCCAAGCGTCACGAAAACGGTTCGGCCATTTGCCGGGGTAGCAATTCCGTTTGTGCCAGATGTATTCCTCGGTCCAAAGCCACCCGAGGCGGCGCATGCCCAGAATCGTTTCGATCACGTACGTGTGTCGTTCACCCTCCACGACCTTTTCTTTGATGTTGAGGACAAATGAGCCAGTCGGCTTCAGCACGCGCAGCATTTCTGCGGTGATCGGAAGCAGCCATTCGGCATGGCGATCAGGTGCGATGCCGCCATACGTCTTCTTGCGGCTATCCGCATAAGGCGGCGACGTGAAGATGAGATCAACACTGTCCACAGGCAGTTTCCTAAGCTCAACGGCGCAATCGCCCTCGATGATGCAATTAACAGGGCCGTAGCCGTTGTTGGACGCCTCGCGAACTCGCAATAACCTTCGCTTCCTCCCTCTGTACTTCACCTTCCTCGGCATGGCCGTACTTTAACCACAACCCCGGATGCAATACAAGCAGAAGTGATCCACGGAATGCCGTTACGGCAGTGGGGATGAACGACCCGGGGCCGCCTCTATCCATCATTCAATCTCTTGCCGGAGACACCACACGCCTCAACGCTCAATTTGTCGACAGACTCATCCCACCCAACAGGTTGCCGCTCTGTGCCCCGGCAAGCAAGCCGGAATTCTTCGGCCAGGCGCGTGAGCAGCGCGTCTTGATACTACCACCACGACAAGTCCTGACACAGTAGCGCGGGCGTCCCGCCCGTTGCTGTTTGGGGATGCCGCACGACACGGGCGAGACGCCCGCGCTACTATGGGGGCAATGCCAAGTTGCGCCAAGTGCGCTACGGGTCTACCTGAGTCGCGTGAGTTGGGCTGCGAGATTGATCGCGGCGATCATGCTGGCGGGGTTGGCAATGCCTTTGCCGGCGATGTCGAACGCCGTGCCGTGATCGGGCGAGGTGCGCACGAACGGCAGGCCGAGCGTCAGGTTCACACCGGAATCAAACGCGATCATCTTCAGCGGCGCGAGTCCCTGATCGTGGTACATTGCCACCACGGCGTCGAATTCGCCGTTGTACGCCTTGTGAAACAGAGTGTCCGCCGGCCACGGTCCGGTGACGTTGATGCCCTTGCGCTTTGCACTCTGGATAGCCGGCACGATAATGCGTTGCTCCTCGTGGCCGAGGAGACCGCCCTCGCCCGCGTGCGGATTCAGTCCTGCCACGCCGATCTTCGGTCGTCGGATGCCAAATCGTTTGCACACATCGTGGGAAAGCTCGATGACTTCGACGATTCTTCTGTTCGAAAGCAGCCGTGGCACTTTTGCCAGCGGGACGTGAATCGTCACCAACGCAACGCGGAGAGGTCCGCCGACCAGCATCATGGCGAACCGTTTCGTCCGTGCGACGTGCGCGAGCAACTCGGTGTGGCCTTCGAAGTGATAACCGGCGTCGCGTACAAGCTGTTTGCTGATGGGCGCGGTGACGAGAGCGATCAGTTCGCCCGACAAACAGCGTCGCGCGCCTTGCACGACCCAATCGACGGCGTCAGCCCGGCGTTTTGTGCGCGGATCGCCAATGACTTCGTAGTCGAACCGTTTGTCGAGTTTGCCGGAAGCGAGCGCCTTGGCGACGATTTCCGGGCCGATGCCCGCCACATCGCCCAGCGTGATGCCAATTCGCGGCTGCGTGGGCATTAACCAGACCTATTCATGAATTCTCCCGCACGTTACGCTGGCCCCTCACCTTAATCCTCTCCCCGCAGGCGGGGAGAGGAGATTTCCCCTCTCCCATTCGAAGGGAGAGGGTCAGGGTGAGGGTTGAGCCGTTTGCAGGATGTTGGCGGCTTGAGCGCTTCATGAATAATCCAGGTCAAAAAACGCGGATGTACGCTTTGGCGCGAAGCTCTTTGACCCATTCCTCCTGCATCTTGGTGCGCTGCTGTTCGAGCAGGATCTTTTCAACCTCGCCGCGCACCTCGGTCAGCAGTCTGGTGTGGGCGGGCTTCACGTCGTTGACCTGCAAAATGTAATAACCTTCGTCGGTTTCAATCAGCTTGCTGTGCTGGCCCGGTTTGAGCGAGAACGCCACATCGTTGAGTTCCTTGCGCAGGACATCACGGCCAATCCAACCCCACTCGCCGCCCTCTTTTGCCTCCTTTCCCTCGGAGTAAAGCTTCGCCATGCTGTCGAAACTGTCGCCCGCATCCAGCTTGGCCAGGATTTCCTCTCCCAGTTTGCGCCGCGGATCGATCTCGCTCTGAGCGGGACCAGCGGGCGGCGGCGGCGGCACGGACGGAGCTCCGACAGGAGTCGCTAGTCCTTCTCGGACCTCGGCTTCTGCCCTGGCTTCGCCGGTGACGTTTGTCGCGCCAGTAACAGTTCGTTCCGGGGTGTTGGTAGCAGTAGCCGTTGCGTTTGTGCTGACTTCTGAATTCTGGCTCCTGACTTCCTCCATCGGCGCCTTCTTGATGAAGATCATGCGGAGCTTGATCTGGTCGCCGACCTTGTAGTCGTCCAAATGTTCCTGGTAGTACTTTTCGATCTTGTACGGCGAGGCCACCACTTCCTGCTGGGTCTTGCGATTGCGCATGGCTTGAACGATGATGCGGTCGCGCAATTGATCGCGATACTGCTCCAAAGTCATGCGCTGCGCCTGAAGCGTCTTGATAAACGTGGAGCGGTCGCCGCCGAAATCGTTGGCGATCACATCGTTGAGCTGCCCGTCAATGACGGTGGCAGGAAAGTTGTAGCCCTTCTGGTTGAATTCCTGAATGATCAGGTCGCGGTCGATGAGGTTGTTCAGGGCGTCCACCTGCGCGGTTCGAACCTTCTCCACCAATTCGTTGCCGCTGTAGGTGCGCCTCAATTGCTGCACGACGGGCTGCACATAATCTCGAACCTCGCTGTGGGTGATGACCTTGTCGTTGACGATGGCGGCGACTCCATCGAGAGTCTGCGCCGCCGCCGCTCCCGCGATCAACGCCAGGGCGGCCGCAACCACCAAAACAAACCGCCTCATTACCGGCCTCCGTGTTGCATCATAACAAATAGAGAATACCCGAAGCACGCAGCCTGACGCAAGCGGCGACTGGCGCCCAACGTCGGTTCCGGCGCATCTGATACCGTCATCGGATTGTAGCCGCGAGCCTGCTCGCGGCCTTTGCGCTGGGCGAGGGGGGGACGATTTGCCGCGAGCAGGCTCGCAGCTACAACCATCGCATTGAGTGTGGACGATGTCGGTGTTAGTGACCGGACGCACCCTCACTGCACTCGCGGCCCGGCGGCCAGGATCTCGGCGGACACGCCCTTGAACTGCTCGAAGTTTTTGATGAACCGTGCCGCCAGATCGTGCGCCCGCTGTTCGTAATCCTTGATGTCACTGGCCGATAGCCGCGGATCGAGCACTTCCGGCGGCATCTCCGGCAGCGCCTTCGGCACCTCGAAACCGAACACCGGATCGATCCAAAACTCGGCCCGGTCGAGCAAATCGTTCAACACATGCGCAACACTGTGCCGGTTGTGCCACAGCGGAATGCGCGGGCCTTGCCCAAACGGGTCGCCGACCCAGCCCGTGTTGAGCAGGTAACACTGCACCTTGTGTTCGCGCATCTTCCTGGCCAGCATCTCGGCGTAGGTTTGCGGCGGCAACGGCAGAAACGGCGCGCCGAAACACGCCGAGAAGGTCGGCACCGGATTCTTGCCGAGGTTGGTTTCCGTGCCGGCCAGCGACGCCGTGTAGCCGGACATGAAATGGTACATCGCATGGGCGGGACTCAAGCGCGCCACGGGCGGCAACACGCCAAACGCGTCGCAAGCCAGAAACACAATGGCCCGCGGATGGCCGCCCAGGCCACCGGGAACTGCGTTGGCTATGTAGTCCAGCGGATAGGCACAGCGGGTGTTCTCGGTGATCGAATCGTCAAAGTAATCCGGCTCGCGCGTGACCGGGTCCACCACCACGTTCTCGATCACCGATCCGAATCGAATCGCGTCCCAGATCAGCGGCTCGCGTTCCTTGGTGAGTTTGATGCACTTGGCGTAACAGCCGCCTTCGAAATTGAACACGCCCTGGTCGCTCCAGCCGTGCTCGTCGTCGCCGATCAGGCCGCGGTTCGGGTCGGCCGAGAGCGTCGTCTTGCCCGTGCCGCTCAAGCCGAAAAACAGCGCCACGTCGCCGTCCTTGCCGATGTTGGCCGAGCAATGCATCGGCAACACGCCCTGCAGCGGCAGCACGTAGTTCAAGACGCTGAAGATGCTCTTCTTCATCTCGCCCGCGTATTCCGTGCCGCCGATGAGCACGGTCCTGCGCGCGGAATCCACAATGATGAACGCTTCGCTGTTGAGCTTGTGCTTCTTCGGATCGGCGAGAAACTTGCAGGCGTTGATGACCGTCCACTGCGGCGCATGGCTCTCGAGTTGCTCCGGCGCGGCACGACGGAACAATTGTTTCACAAACAAGCTGTGCCACGCCAGTTCCGTGATGATGCGGATCGGCATGGTGTACCGCGGGTCCGCGCCGGCAAAACCATCCATCACGAACAACTCGCGGCCCTGCAAATAGGCCAACACTTCCTGCCGCAACCCGAGATAACCTTCCTCGGAAATCGGCTGGTTGGTCTTGCCCCACCAAATCTTGTCACGGCTCGACGGCTCTTCGACGACGAACTTGTCGCGCGGCGAACGCCCCGTCCGCTTGCCAGTCAACGCGTTGAGCGCGCCACTGCTGGTTAACACGGCTTCGTTCCGCCGCACCGCCTCCTCGATCAAGCGGACGGGTGACAGATTCCAATGCACCTTGCCGGGGCGCACGATGCCGTGATTTTCCAGTCCATACTTACTCATAAGGGAATTCCCTCGCCGTTGCCCGGCGGGTTTACACCGATTTTCCCCGTAGCGCAACAGAAAAAAGCATGGACTGAAAAGTAGCGCGGGCGTCCCGCCCGTAAACCACCTCACGAAACGGGCGAGACGCCCGCGCTACTAAGCACCGTAAAAACTCTCCACCTCCAGCTCCATTTCTTTCCGCAAGCGCCCGGCGATGGCGTCCACTTCCTTGTTCGTGAGCGCCGTGACGAATTGCCACGCGGGAACACCGTCCACAATCGTCATCGACTTGCGGGCGATGGTGTACACCTGCACGAGCCTGACGTTGCCGATCTCGCGGAGGCGCTGGCAGTAGGCGGTGATTTCGTTGGCGCTCGGGCGGACGCCGTGCACTTTCATGAACAAGCTTTGAATCACAACGGGGCGCGCCTTCGCGCAGTCCCCGATGTTTTTCAAGACGCGCCCGAACGGGATCTTCGTGCGGTTGATCAGCTTGAAATAATCTTCCGTTCCCGCGTCCAATTTTGCCCAGACTTCGCCGCTGTTGGCATCCATGATTTCAAGCCCGCGTTTTACGTCGGCGCGATCAAGTCCACCAGCATCGGTGATGAGAACAATTTTCACGTGGGGTGGTTTGACGCGCGCGATCATCGCGATGGTTGCGGAGAAATCGTTCAGCGTCGTCGGCTCGGCATCGCCGCTGAGAGCGATGTCGTTCAAGCGGAGCAGTTCGCGCGGGACGGAGTCGAACGGCGGATGCTGGGACAATTCACCCGAGCGCACCATTTCCAGCATTGCGCGCAGTTCTTCCTCAGCATCGGCGAGGTCGAACTCTTTCACAGGCGGCTCGGTCGTGCGGTCCACTTGGCAGTAAATACAGTCGAAGTTGCACACCTTGTCGGGATTCGTGTTGATGCCAATAGAAATGCCGTGGCTGCGCCGCGAGAGGACCGGGTAAACGAACTTGAAGTCCTCAAACCGCCGCGGATGCTGACGGTGAGCTGGCAGGATGTTGTCCATCAAGATGAGTATCCACGAATTCCACAGATTTTCACGGAATAAATCCGTGTCATCCGTGCCATCCGTGGATAAAATTGCTGCCGATGGAGACAGCATCCAACTTCAAATCCGGCCTCGCCGTGCTGGTCGGCCGCACCAACGTCGGCAAATCCACGCTTCTCAATGCGCTGGTCGGCACCAAGATCGCCATCGTCACCCCCAAACCGCAGACCACGCGCGATACCATCCACGGCATCGTCCACCGTCCCGAAGGCCAGATCGTCTTCGTGGACACGCCCGGCATCTTCAAGACCCAGCCGAGCAAACTCGTCTCAAATCTCCACCACAAAGTCCGCGACGCCATCGAAGGCATCGACGTCATTGTCCACGTTGTCGATCCATCGCGCGCCATCGGGCCCGAAGACAACATGGTCAACGACATCGTCGACCACGTCGCCCAGCCCCGGATTCTCTGTCTGAACAAACTCGACCTGCCCAACCGCTACTACCGCGAATCGTGGCTCGAGCGCGCCGGGGCTGTTGTAGGGCAAGCTTCCAGCTTGCCAGGGAACGAGGGGCAACCGGGACTGTCGCCCTACAGTTCCGTGGTGGAGGTTTCTGCGCTGAAAGAAAAGAATATCGAGCTTCTGATCCAAGCCATCTTCCGCCATCTGCCCGTCGGCCCGCCGCAATACCCCGACGGTCAGATCACGAACGCCACCAACGAATTCTGGATCACCGAAGTCATCCGCGAAAAGGTTTACCTCCAGACCAGCCAGGAAGTTCCCTACACGACGACCGTGCAATTCGAGCGCATCGAAGACCGCAACGACAAGCAGGGCAAGCCTCTGCTCTACATCAAAGCCGCCATCCTCACCACCGACGAGCGCTACCAACGCATGCTCATCGGCCAGGGCGCGAGAAAGATTAAGAACATCGGCAGCGCTGCCCGCAAAGAACTCGAAGTCGCCATGAACCGCAAAGTCTTCCTCGACCTCGCCGTGCTCGTGGACGAACAGTGGATGGACCGGTTGCAGTAAGCCACAGATTCACGCGGATGGAACACGGATAGTTGGCCTGCTGCGCTTTGCGCTGTCGCGCAAACCACGCCTCATCCGTGGCCTCGTTCCGCCAATTCAAGTTCGCTCTGTTCCGCATCGTGGAAGAACTACGGATCATTTTCCTCACCCGAACGCCTGTGCCGCCAGAATGGTTTTCACCATGACTTTTTACCTATTCAAATCAGGCCGTTGGGGTCTGTTGCGTCCGCTGCTTCAAACGCTAGAGTGCACGCGTTTGCTGGGAACCGGCCATGAGGCCGGCACCCGATGGGCGAAACGAGAAAACCAGGAACCAAGAGAAAGGACAAAGACATGAAGAACCTGATCTGGGCAGCAGTGGGCACCGGCGTCGTGGCGATCGCGGCGATGGCGATTATGGAGTGGCAAAGCAATCCGACGACGCCGACGGACACAACAGTGTCATCAATGGAGACTCCCGCGCCGAGTGTGAAACCTCCGCCGCGCACTTTGCCAGCGCGAGTCCATCCTCCCGAACGGGCAATCCAGAATCACATCGTCGTGAAATCAGCTGTTGAACCTGCGACAGCCCCAACCGAGGGGGTGCCAACGCCTCCGGTGGCTCAAACCGCGACGAAAGCGAAACCAACCTTCTCCCCGGCGATCAGCCGGGCGCTCGAAACGCTGTTCACGCCGCAGGGCGATTACGCAGACAAGCAGGCGGCATGGAGACAACTGGCCGAGTCCGGGAAGCTGGACCAAGCCATTAAAGAACTGGAGCATCAGACCGGCGAAGATCCTTCCGATGCCGTAAGCCTGGCGGTGTTGGGCCAGGCGTATTTGAACAAGTGCGGGGCGAGTAAGGACGTGCGTGAACAGGGTATCCTAGGGATGAAAGCCGACATGACCTTCGAGGCGGCTCTGAAGCTCGACCCGAAGAACTGGGAAGCGCGGCTCATCAAGGCCGCCGCCATGTCTTATTGGCCGCCGGAGTTGAACAAATCACAGGAGGTCATGGAGAATCTCGTCACGCTGGTCGAACAACAGGAAGCTCAGGCTGCACGGCCGGAATACGCGTATACCTACGTGCTGCTGGGCGACCAATACCTGAAGGCCGGCTATCCCGACCTGGCTCGCGACATGTGGCAGCGCGGCGCGAGATTATATCCCAACGACAGCGCGCTCCCGAAAAGACTGGCGGGACAACCATGAACCCGGCGACACACTTGGCGGCTACCATGACCAACGCCGTTCGGCAAGAAACGCTTTGCTCTCGGACAACATTCTCCTCCATACTAACCACAGCACTGGGATTACCGCGATGATCTCCAATTCTGCCTCGTCGTCCGCCGACCTGACTGCGCCATTACCGGCGCGCCAGTTTCGAGGGTTCCTCCTGTTTTTTCATTTGGTGTTTCTCGGGATGTTGATCGTCACCTTGTACGCTCACCTGCACCGGGCCAGGGGAGCTTGGGGACGGGACGACATTACCCTAGTCGGTCTGGTGACAGTCCAGATCCTTCTCTATCTGTTTTGCTTTGCTCTACCGAGCCTTGGCGACCTCTGGCCGGCCGGGCGATGGTTTGGAAAGCTTTTTAGGGACATGAACGAGCATGGCCGCCGCAACCCTTCGCTGGCCCTGCGGTTTTGGGGAGTGTACATCGCGGTGAGCGTGGCGATCGTCCTCGCGGAGAGTCGGATTGAGCCAGCTTATCGGTTTATGCTGTTCGCTTATGTCGGCCAGATTTCCGCCCTGCCGTTTCGCATCTCGGTGCCCGGAACCGTGGTCATCATCGCAGCCTTTCTCCTGAACGCGCTTGGCTGGAAGGGGCTTGCCTCCTGGCGGGTTCTGGATGCGCTGCTGATGGTGGTGCCCCTGAGTGCCCTGGTCCTCTTCATGGGCAGGACGATTGTCACCAGCGGCGAACGCGGAAAGTTGATTCTCGAACTGGAGGCGGCCAAACGCGAGCTCGAACTGGCCCGCCAACGGGATGCCGAACTGGCCGCCCTGCGGGAACGCGAACGACTGGCGCGCGACCTCCACGACAACCTCGGCCACTCGCTGGTCACAATGACCGTGCAACTCGAAGCCGCGCAACGGTTGATCTCCGTCGATCCGGCCCGCACCGCCGTGGCGCTGGAGGAAATGAAAACGTTGTCACGCTCCAGCATGGAATCCTTGCGCCGGTCGCTGGACAACCTGCGCGCGCCGGGGTTGGGCGACAAACCGCTGACCGAGGCGCTGCAATCGTTGTGCGCAGAGACAAGTCGTCGCACCGGCCTCAAAATCGATTGCCAGATTGCCGAAGGAGCGAACGGTTTGCCGCCGGCCGTGGCGGAAACTCTCTGGCACGTCGCGCAGGAAGGATTGACGAACGTGGAGAAACACGCCCAAGCCCAGCAGGCGACCGTCAGCCTGAGTCTCCAACCTCAGTTGGTTGTGCTGCGCGTGAGCGACGACGGCATCGGTCTGCCAGCGGACGCCGAACGCACACCCGGGCACTACGGGTTGCGCGGGATGCGGGAGCGCGTGGAAGGCGTCGGCGGCACGTTCGTGTTGACAACCGCACAACCCAAGGGGACGATTGTTGAAGCGCGCGTGCCTTTGATTGCCTGATGAGGCGGCATACAATGCTTTTACCATGACACGATTTCCTTGCAGCGGACATGAAACGACCCGGGGGATGGTGTGGTTCCCTCGGATGCTCGATAAGCTGCGCTTGCACGCCAGGGGCGAGCTGCCGCCGGATTACGTCCCCTGGCTTGGCAAAGGTTTTGACGGCCGTTGCTGTCGTTTCCTTCGCGTCGAGTATGAGGCGTTGGTTAGTCGCACGCTGCAAGGTGGCACTGACGAAGAGATTCTCGCATGGTGTTTTCAGGTGGGGCGACCGTTGTCGGACGAAGACATCGAGGTCTGGAGCGATTTCATGCGCAAGCGCGGTATTCGTGATTCGCCCGAGGTGCTGGCTGACCTCGAAGAGTCCAAGCGCAAGAGTGGTTTGGCACACCGTGCCGACATCGACACTTATCTCCGCCGCCACGATGCCGAGGAAGGACGCGACCATGCCACCTAACCCGTTGACCGTAATGAGTCGCAGTCTCGCCTTTTAGTTCATCGATGAAACCGATCCGGATTCTGCTGGCTGAAGACCAGACGCTCATGCGTCAGGGATTGAAGACCATCTTGGACCTTGAGTCCGGCTTTCGGGTTGTGGGCGAAGCGGCTGACGGTCCGTCAGCCGTCAAACTCGCGTTGGAACTCCGGCCCGACATCATTCTCATGGATGTCCAGATGCCAGCACTGAACGGCGTGGAAGCCACCGCCGCCATCTGCAAAGCCTGGCCGGAAGCGCGAATCATCATCCTGACCACGTTCGACCGCGACGATTATGTCTTTGCGGGCGTGCGGGCCGGGGCGGTGGGTTATCTTCTGAAAGACCTGCCGGCGCAGAAGTTGATCGAGACCATCCGTGCCGTGCATGACGGCGAAGTGTTCATCCAGCCGGAGATCGCTTCGCGCGCTCTCCGCGCCACGCTGCATCCGACGGAGGGATTGATCGAGCCGCTATCTGACCGCGAGCGGGAGGTGCTGGTGATGCTGGCCCAGGGAATTGCCAACAAGGAGATCGCCGACAAACTGCACATCGCCGAAGGCACGGTGAAGAATCACGTCTCCAACATCCTCGGCAAGCTGCAGGCTCAGAACCGCACTCAAGCGGCGGACATCGCTCGAAAGCGAGGGCTGATTTAGAGCGCCTAACAAAACTGTAGCCGCAGGCTTTAGCCTGCGCGGGAAAAGCGCACCTGTAAGCCGAGTCTGCGAGACGCGCTCAACAGAGCGCAACGGTGCGGCTACAAAGGGGGCCGGTTTTGTTAGCGGCTCTTAGTCCGATCTGCAGCGATAAGCCACGGATGGTCACGGATGAACGGCGTAGAATCCGTGGTGCATCCGTGTGAATCTGTGGCTAGGGCCCGCCTCTCTTGCCAACCATTCACAATACGTTACAGTAGCGCCGCGAGTATGGGGGAAAACACAGGCGAATTTATCGAAGTCGTTGGCGCGCGGCAGAACAACCTCAAGGGGATCAACCTCAAGCTGCCCCTCAACGAGTTGATCGTCGTCACGGGCGTCAGCGGCTCGGGAAAATCGTCGCTGGCGTTCGACACGATTTACGCCGAGGGACAACGCCGGTACGTCGAGACGTTCTCGCCGTACGCGCGGCAGTTCCTCGACCGCATGGACAAACCGAAGGCCGACCGCATCGACGGCATCCCGCCGTCCATCGCCATCGACCAGACCAATCCTGTCAAGACCTCGCGTTCCACCGTCGGCACGATGACCGAACTGAACGACCACCTGAAGCTGCTCTTTGCGCGGGCGGCGCAGTTGTTTTGCCGGGGTTGCGGCAAGCCGGTGCGGAGAGACACTGCCGATTCGATCTTCGAACACCTCAACGCCCAACGTTCAACGCTCAACGCTCAACTCGTCATCACTCTTCCGGTCGCGATCCCGAAGAACTTCACTGAGGAAGAGGTGCTCGACCTGCTCGCGAAGCAGGGCTACCACAAGATTCACCAGAAACGCGGCAACGTGCTGGAGATCGTGCAGGATCGTGTCGAGTTTACACCGCGCAACCGCTCGCGCATCGTCGAGGCGCTCGAAGCCGCGCTGAAAGTCGGTCAAGGGCGCGTCAACATCTTCATCCCTCATCCTTCATCCCTCATCCTTCGTTTTTCGAGCGACCTCCACTGCGCCGATTGCGACATTCACTACCGCGATCCGGTGCCGAACCTCTTCTCGTTCAACTCGCCCATCGGCGCGTGCGAAGTTTGCCGCGGATTCGGACGCACCATCGGCATCGATTACGACCTCGTCATTCCGGACGACACGAAGACGCTCGCCGAAGGCGCGGTCAGGCCGTGGCAGACGGAGAGTTACCGCGAATGTCAGGACGACATGATGGAGTTTGCGGAGAAGCGCGGCATCCCGACCGATGTTCCGTGGCGTGAGTTGGCCGAAACGCAAAGGAAGTGGGTCATCGACGGCGAAGGTTCGTGGGAAGACCGCAAATGGTATGGCGTCAAACGTTTCTTCGATTGGCTGGAGACGAAGAGTTACCGCATGCACATCCGCGTGTTGCTCTCGAAATATCGCACCTACATCCCGTGCCAAGCCTGCGGCGGCGCGCGCCTCAAGCCCGACGCATTGCTGTGGCGGCTCCCCCTATCTGTCACCCTGAGCGAAGCGAAGGGCCTCGGCAACTCTGCTCACGGGTCAACAAACGAGGCAGAGGTTCTTCGCTTCGCTCAGAATAACAAAGTAAGAGGCCTCACCATCCACGACGTAATGCTGTTGCCCATCGCCGACTGCTACGCATTCTTCCAGTCGCTCAAACTCCCCGCGCCACTCGACGAAGCCGCTGAATTGTTGCTCAACGAAATCCGCACGCGTCTGCGTTACCTCGTGGATGTCGGACTCGGCTACCTCACGCTCGACCGCCAGTCGCGCACGCTCAGCGGCGGCGAGGTCCAACGCGTCAATCTTACCACCGCGCTCGGCACGTCGCTGGTCAACACGCTCTACGTCCTCGACGAACCGAGCATCGGCTTGCACCCGCGCGATATCAACCGCCTCATCGGCATCCTCCACCGTCTGCGCGACGCGGGCAACACTCTCCTCGTCGTCGAACACGACCCCGACGTCATCCGCGCCGCCGACAAGATCCTCGATCTCGGTCCCGGCCCCGGCGAGCGCGGCGGCGAAGTGGTCTGCTTCGGGACGGTGCCGGAACTGAAGAAGTGCAAGCGCTCGCGAACTGCGAAATATCTGGTAGCGCGGGCGTCTCGCCCGTTCCGTCCACGTAAGTCAAACAACACGGGCGATACGCCCGCGCTACTAATCAAGGGCGCCTCCGAGCACAACCTCAAGAACATCGATGTCGAGATTCCCCTCAACCGCCTCGTCTGCATCACCGGCGTGAGCGGCTCCGGCAAATCCACGCTAGTGCAGGACGTGCTCTACAACGCGCTCTGCAGGTTGAAGCACAAGCCGACCGAGCAACCTGGCAAGCACAAGGCGATTCGCGGCCACGAACAGATCGAAGACGTGGTGCTGGTTGACCAGTCGCCCATCGGGAGGACCACGCGCTCCAATCCCGCCAGTTACGTCGGCGCGTTCGACGCGATTCGCAAATTGTTCGCCGCAGAGCCGCTGGCCAAGGAGCGCAGCTACACCGCCGGCACGTTCAGCTTTAATTCGGGCGAGGGCCGCTGCCCGGCCTGCGGCGGCAACGGGTTCGAGCACGTCGAGATGCAGTTCCTCAGCGACGTTTACCTGCGCTGCCCCGACTGCGACGGCAAGCGGTATCGCGCCGAAGTGCTGGAGGTGAAGGTCGGAAGTAGCGCGGGCGTCCCGCCCGATCCGTCCGGGCACAGCGAACGACACGGGCGGGACGCCCGCGCTACCAAATCCATCGCCGATGTCCTCGACATGACCGTCAACGAGGCGTGGGAGTTCTTCGCCGACCAGGCCGAAGTACTGCGCGTGCTCGAACCATTGCGCGCCGTCGGACTCGGCTACGTGAAGCTCGGCCAACCCGTGCCGACGCTCAGCGGCGGCGAAGCGCAACGGCTGAAACTGGCGGGACACCTGGCGCAAGCCAAGGTAGGGACGGACCGCCGGGCCGTCCGAGACCAAACCACGGCGCGCCCGCCTGCGCGGCCGAAGCCACTCCGTCGCGCCGAAGGCCCGGCGGTCGCGCCCTACCGTCGCACGCTGTTTCTCTTCGACGAGCCGACGACGGGCCTGCACTTCGACGACATTGCGACGCTACTCCGCGCGTTCGAGCAACTCATCGAGCGCGGCCACTCGATCATCGTCATCGAGCACAACCTCGACGTGATTCGCGCTGCCAATTGGATCATCGATCTCGGCCCCGAAGGCGGCGACGCCGGTGGTGAGATCCTATGCGTCGGCACGCCCGACGACGTTGCGAAGTGCGAACGGAGTCACACCGGCGCGGCACTGCGAGTAGCCGCGCCGAAGACCGTCGCCGAGACAAAGCCGCCATACTCCGTTACTCCATCACTCCATTTCCCCAATCACAGCATTCGCATCCACAACGCCCGCGAGCACAACCTCAAGAACATCGACGTCCGCATCCCGCGCGACAAGTTCACCGTCATCACCGGCATCAGCGGCAGCGGGAAGAGCACACTGGCATTCGACATTCTCTTCGCGGAGGGCCAACGCCGCTATCTCGAATCGCTCAACGCCTACGCGCGACAGTTCGTGCAGCCCGCGTCGCGACCTGACGTGGATGCGATCTTCGGCATTCCGCCAACAGTGGCCATCGAACAACGCACGAGTCGCGGCGGTCGCAAGAGCACCGTCGCAACCGCGACGGAGGTTTATCATTTCCTGCGGCTGCTGTTCGTGAAGCTCGGCACGCAGTACTGTCCCGACTGCGACATCGCGATCCAACCTCAGACGGCGGAGGCGATCTTCGCGCAAATCGTGCGGCAATTTCGCGGTCAGCGTGTCGAATTGCTCGCGCCGCTGATTGTCGCCCGCAAAGGCTACTACACCGATTTGGCTCAGTGGGCGGCACGCAAAGGCTTCCCGCATCTGCGCGTCGATGGCGAGTTGCTTCCGACTGAGAAGTGGCCGCGTCTCGACCGCTTCAAAGAACACAACATCGAGTTGCCCGTCGGCGTGTGCGAGGTGACGCCGCGGAGCGAACGAGAGTTGCGCGAACTGCTCGAGACGACGCTGGAGTTTGGGAAAGGCCTCGTTATCGTTGGTAGGGCGCGACCGCCGGGCGCGCCGAAAACGCTTGCCCACGGACGGCCCGGCGGTCCGTCCCTGCCGGAAACACTCTTTTCCACCCGTCGTGCGTGTCCGAAGTGCGGACGCAGCTTTGAGGAACTCGATCCGCGGTTGTTCTCGTTCAACTCCAAGCACGGCTGGTGTCCGGGTTGTTACGGCACGGGGTTGCTGTTTTATGGATTCAACGAGGAGCACACGGGCGAGGAGGCTTGGTGGAACAAGTGGTTCGAGGGCCAGGAACGACCGTGTCCGGACTGCCATGGCGCGCGGCTGCGGCGTGAGGCGCTGGCGGTGCGGTTTCAAGGAGTGAACATCGCGCAGATGACCGCGTGGTCGGTCGCCGAAACGGAGCGACATTTCCGCGCACTCAAATTGCGCGGACGCGAAGCGGAGATTGCGCGCGACATCGTGGCGGAGTTGCGTTCGCGGCTGGAGTTCTTGGAGGAAGTCGGGCTGCCGTACTTGGCGCTCGACCGTGCGGCACCGACGCTCAGCGGCGGCGAGGCGCAACGGATTCGGCTCGCCGCGCAACTCGGTTCGAACCTGCGCGGTGTCTGCTACATCCTCGACGAGCCGACCATCGGTCTGCATCCACGCGACAACCTGATGTTGCTCGACACGCTCCACGAACTGCAAGCGAAAGGCAACACCGTCGTCGTCGTCGAGCACGACGAGGAAACGATCCGACACGCCGAGCACATCGTTGACCTCGGCCCTGGCGCGGGCGTGAACGGCGGGCACGTGGTCGCGGAGGGAACGGTGGAGGACGTGATCCGTGCTCCGGGATCGGTGACGGGACAGTTCTTGCGCGAGCCGCTCCGGCATCCGTTGGTAGGGCAAGCTTCCAGCTTGCCACGGCGTTTGTCTGGCAAGGACGCAAGCAGGATGCTTGCGCTACTAATCACCGGGGCCAGCCTCCACAACCTGAAGAACCTGCGTGTGAAGATTCCGCTGGCGCGATTCGTGTGTGTGACGGGCGTGAGCGGCAGCGGCAAGAGCACGCTGGTCAAAGAAGTGTTGCATGACAACCTGAAGCCGTTGGTAGGGTCGGCTCGCCGAGCCGACCGTTCCGCCCTACGAAGCGGCGCGCCCGGCGGTCGCGCCCTACCACTGAAAGGTTGCCGCAAGATTCTCGGCGCGGAGCAGGTCGCGCGCGTACTGGAAGTGGATCAGACGCCCATCGGCAAGACGCCGCGGTCGTGTCCGGCGACGTACGTCGGCTTCTGGGACGACATTCGCCGGTTGTTCGCGAGCACGACGGAAGCAAAGATGCGCGGTTACACGGCAAGCCGGTTCTCGTTCAACGTGGTGGGCGGACGCTGCGCGGAATGCGAAGGGCAAGGGTTGAAGAAGATCGAGATGAGTTTTCTGCCCGATGTGTCCGTGACGTGCGACGCGTGCCGCGGAAAACGGTTCACACCGGAGACGCTCGAAGTGAAATGGAAAGACGAGAACATCGGCGACGTGCTGGCGATGAGCGTAGATGAGGCAGCGGAATTTTTCGCGGTGCAATCGCACATTCACCACGGCCTGAAACTGCTCCAAGAGGTCGGCTTGGGATACCTGACGCTCGGCCAGCCAAGCCCGACGCTCAGCGGCGGCGAAGCGCAACGCATCAAGCTGGTGACGGAACTGGCGAAGGCGGGGTCAGCAGAGCAAGAGGCAAGAGCACGAGTAAGAGTAAGAGGTGGGACGCTCTACGTGCTGGATGAGCCGACGATCGGGCTGCACATGGCGGACGTGGAGAAACTGATTCGCGTGCTGCATCGGCTGGTGGACGCAGGTAACACCGTTGTCATCGTCGAGCACAATCTCGACATCATTGCCGAAGCCGACTGGATCATTGACCTCGGCCCCGAAGGCGGCGACGGTGGCGGGCGAATCGTGGCGCAGGGAACGCCGGATCAGGTCGCGCGCGACGGTGCGCGGTCACACACGGCAAGGTTTCTCAAGCGGTTTCTGCGGGAGCGACGGAGCAAGTGGCGGAATTCAGCGGCGCGCTGATCACTCTTGCCGTTGACGCGTCTCACCTGTCTTCGAAAGGTTCGTAGGAGATGCCGACCTCACGAACTTCTACAAGCCTCGACCGTCCGATTGCGGTCAGCTTGGGGTCAAAGATGACGACGTTTGTCCCACGAGGATTCATAGCGCTTGGATATCGGATTCCGTCGTACAACCCGCTGGCGCGGATACGCCTCACAAGTTTTTGGCAAGGAAGGTAGTCCAAGGGATCGTCGGCGCGCCGCAATGGTCGCCCCAACTCCTCGCTGAAGGCCGCCAGCAAACTTACCAACTCTGCTTCGTACTGTGGGGCTTCGGCGGTAAACGGGTTCAAGAGTTCTGGGACCTTGCTCAAATCGACGAGACGAAGATTGTGCGCGATGCGAGCTTCAGCGACGGACACGAGGAGGCCGCGCCACGGTCGAACCTCGGCGACAGCCGTTGCTTCCTGGTCCGCAACGTACAACACTACCTCGCCTTGCGCATTCGCACGGCCGGGCTTCGCTTTATCGAGTGGCGGAGCTCCGATGTCAACACCCTCGAATGGCCGAGCATCATTGTGCTCACCAACTCGGAATCCAATGCGCGCGCGATGCATTATGCTCTCGTGCGATAGCTCCACCTCCATTCGAGCCAACTCTTCATCAAACAGCGCAGGCAGATTAGGCTCGTGTGTTGGGTTGTCCCTCAACTCATAGCAAAACTCCTCCCACGCCTCACGCATCGTGGTGTGATGCTCTTCTTCATCTCGCCGGCGGTACAACTCGTTCGCATCGACCGGAGGCTCACCGCTGTCATCGTCCCAGCCCGACTCCATGATGTCCTCCAGGAGACGTGCTGCCTCCCCGGAGGTGTGGAGGCTATCCTCAAAGACCTCGTAGTCCCCCTGGATGAGATCAACCAGCGCCTCGCCGTGCGGGCTGTCGCTTGGGACATACAGCTCCATCAGATTCTCGAACAGGCCGTACAGCGCTCCGACGGGAATTACATTAACTCCTTCGTGGCCGCAGTAGTCGCAGTCCCACACAGCGGTGCTCTTGCAGCGCACGTAGTCACGCAGCCACTCGTGCGCAAAGCAGTTTACGCAACACTTCAGGCCCATCACTTCTCCGTTCGCAGCTCATATCACTGCTGTCACTGGAAACGACACGCTTTGGATTTCGCGTCCGACTTGCGGCACACTGTCTAGCCCGGGTGATCTTGTAGTTGCTGCCTCACTTGATCCCGTACCTCTGCTTCAGCGAATCAATGACGAATGCGGCGCTGAACACCAAGCCCTGAACATTCGGCTTCTCCTTGAAACAAACAATGGTGTTCGTGGACCTCGGCTTGGACATGACGTATGTCTGGCCGCCATAGACGTGCGTGGTGGCTTGGCCGTAAGTCGTTCCGCTATATGTAGCGGAGTTACCATAGGCCGTGGCCGTCCCGAATGTCTGCGCGCTTCCAGTCGTGGTGGCAGTTGTCGGTGTCGTGTAAACGCTGTCCTTTGTATACTGGGCTGAGTCCACGATAATGAAGTGTGTGTACCCGTATTGCTGAGCAAGCTCCGCACACCTCAGCAAGCAGAAATCCGCAGCACGCTCGCGGCTTGTGTAAGCGTTGCCAGCAAACCTGACCTGAAAGACGTTCTCGTCCAGCCGGCTTTCGGTGAATCCTCCCGTAAGGCTCTGGCGATGATATGTCGTGGCGCATCCGGTCATCGCCACCGCAACTGCAAACACAATTATAGTTACTCGCATCGAATGCTCCTCCTTTCAGCTAAGATTGATCTTAGTACAAGCTCAGTTTGTCACATCACAGCTATGGTGCGAAAATGACACACTCGAGACTTGTTTCTACCATTCCCGTTGCACCTTACCAACGAAATGGATACCAGATCAGGCGCTGATCGGCGAGGGTTTTTCGAAAGAAGCGGTCAGTTGTCAACGTCGGTGCGGTGTGGTTGCAACGGAACTGGCAAAGGAGGAAACGAAAGAGCAGGAGGCAAGAGCACGAGTAAGAGCAAGAGTAGAGCGTCAGAAGCGGTGGACGCGGACGTGGGCTTGTTTCGGGTTGAGGAACCAGTTGAGGAGGAGGCTGATGATGCTGATGACCAGGGCGCCGCCGATGGCCGTCCAGAATCCTTCAACATGGAACGCAGGGATGAGCCAACTGACGAACTTCAACATCAGCGCGTTGATGACGAGCGTGAACAGGCCCAGGCTCAGGATGTTGATCGGCAATGTCAGCACGACGACCAGCGGGCGCAGGTAAGTGTTGACCAGCGCCAGCAGGACGGCGGCGGCGACGGTGGCCTGCGGGTTGTCGAACCAGATGTTTTGGAACATCGCGTCAACCACCAGCAGGGCCAGCGCGTTGATCGCGAGCTTGGTGAGTAGGATGACAAGCTTCTTGCCCATTGCGACGGGCAATGTAACCACAGGCGCAGGTGGCTGGGCTACCAAAAAATCAATACTTCCACTTGATGGTGCCGCCGATGGCGTGCGTGACGTGGTTCTCGACCTTCTTGTGTTTGAGGACGGCGGTGATGGCCTTGCGCAGGTCGTGCGACCTCACCTTGTCGGGGTGCTGCCAGTTGTCGTCGATGCGTCCGATGTAGCGGACAGCGAACCTGCAATTGAGCACGAACGCCTCCGGGGTGTATTCGGCTCCGTAGGCGCGCGCAATGCGCTGCGTCTCGTCGCGGAGATAGGGGAAATTGTAGCCTCTCTGTTTGGCGCGTTTGACCATGTTTTCGAAGCTGTCCTCTGAATACGCGACGCTGTCGTTGGCGTTGATGGCGATGAGTTGGATGCCATTCGGTCCGTAGTCGCGCTGGATGCTGATCAGGCGTTCCTCGTACGCCTGCGCGTAGGGACAGTGGTTGCAGGTGAACACTACAACGACAGCTTTCTTTTCCTTAAATGAAGCCAGGGAGCAATCTTTGCCGTCGACCCCCGGCAGAGTGAAATCTGGTGCGTGTTGACCGATTTCAATCTTTTTCATAGCCCTATTTCTTCCCTCTTGCTGACCGGCTTTCCGCCGGAACGGATTGCCGACCGACATCATAACTTAGCAGCGCGCTCTGAAACGTCAAGGGAGCGCCGGCGCGGACGCTGGAAAAGAAGTTGAGCGTTGTCCTGATTTCTGCTAGAGACTTCGACATCGCCACAACTAAGACGCAACTTCGATGCCAAGCATAATTCCAACGGTTCAAAAACGGTCAATGTGAACGAAAACGGACTTCCCCAGCGCGCGGCGGCGGCTCTTACGGCCAAAAGCCCCGAATTGACATCACAACGCGTGACGATCGGCCTGGATGGTTTCGTGGACGAAATTGTCAGTGTCGTGGACAAACGTGAATCGGCTGACAAATTCACGCGCATCCCGACGCTCTCCGTATTTGCCAATCGCATTGCCCAAGCAGCGGGCAAAGGCACGAACGCGGAACTCGTCGTCACGCAAGTTAAGCTGGGCGGGAACGGGCCGATCATGGCCAACGCGTTGGCCGCGTTTGGCACACGCGTCACCTACATCGGCAGCCTGGGCTACCCCACGCTGCATCCTGCGTTCGAGGAACTGGCCAGGCGCGCCGCTGTCTCCAGCATCGCGGAGCCGGGGCACACCGACGCGCTGGAGTTTGACGACGGGAAACTGATGCTGGGCAAGCACACGACACTGGGAGACGTCAACTGGCAACACCTGATGGAGCGCGTCGGGCGCGAGAAGTTGTTCGAATCATTCAGCGCGTCCAGTCTCATCGGCCTGCAGAACTGGACGATGCTGCCCCACATGAGCGACATCTGGCAACATGTGCTGGATGAGTTTTGTCCCAAACTGCCCGGCCGTACGAAGCGGACGATTTTCTTCGACTTGGCCGATCCCGAGAAACGCGATCCGCGCGACATCCAGCGCGCGATGGGACTGGTCGGCAAGTTTCAGAAGTATTTCGAAACCTATCTCGGCCTCAACGAAAAGGAATCCTTCGAAATCGGTCACGTGCTCGGCTACGATGGGCCGAGCAAAGGAGAGGACGCCGTTCGAGCGGTGGCAAAGTTCATCCAAAAAGTGATCAAGATCTCCGCCGTGGTGGTTCATCCACGCGCCTATGCCGTGACGGCCGACGGCAAAGACGTGGTGCTCGTCCACGGGCCGTTTACGCCAAAACCGCTGATCAGCACCGGCGCGGGCGACCATTTCAACGCGGGATTTTGCCTCGGCAAACTGATCGGCGCTGACAACGAAATCGCGCTGCAAGTCGGTGTCGGAACCTCGGGTTACTACGTGCGCACAGCCAAGAGCCCAACCGCGAAAGACTTGGCAGAATTCCTGCGGTCCTTATGAGCATGCAAGACCACGGCCTCTTGGGACTGGTTATTCCGCTCAGCGCATTGGTCGCAACCAATGTTCTGATCCACTGGCTGGTGATTTGCCGCACCCTATACAAACAAGGAGCAAAATTTCCGACCGGGCTTTTGTTCTGGCGAGTCTTTCACGAGTTGCGCATCTACCGGGAAATCTGCAGAGCGCGCGGCAACTCGTTGAGCATCTATTACATAACCTTCATCCTGACGTGGTTCAACCTGCTGCTGGCGTTCGGCACGGTACTGCGAGCGCTATGGGAACAGACCCATCTTTCGCAATAGCTTCGTATTCCCTTCTAACCCACAATTGCCAAACGGATCTCTTCAGGCAATTGGGTCGCGAGTTGCTGCATTAGGTTGCCACCCAACACTCTCGTCAGCGCAGAGCGGCGCGAGTGACCCACGATCAGCACATCCACGCCTGCAATCGCGGCGTTGTCGAGAATCGTCCGCGCGGGGTCGTCGCTGACGGCATAAGTCGCCGCCGTCATGGCCGCGCCCACTGGAACTTCCTGCTTGGCCGCGGTTTATTCCCGCACGCGGATTGGCAGCACCACGGTGGCCAGGCCGCGCCACTGGAGACGGCGTTGGATGGCGTAGGCGGTTTCGTTGTGCAGGATGCGCTGATACCATTTCTCGCGTTCGAAGACGAGTTTGCCGGTGAAGAAGGTCGCCTTCGAGAATCGTTGCGCCAGCTCGGCGCAGATTTTCTCCGCGCCTTCGACCGGCTCGATCCCCACGTCCATCGCGCTGGTCGCCGCCAACCCGTGGCTGCGGGCAAAGGCGACGTACTTGTCGAGGTCCGCGTGAACGTGTTGCTTGAGCGCCTCGATCTCCTGCCCGCCCTTGAAGGTCCCCGAATCGATCACCGCCACCGCGACAAACACGACCTGGTGGAAGTAGCCGGGGAATTGACGAACGATGTTCAACAACGAGTGCAGCCCCAGCCCACCGTAGCGGTTGACCAGCAGCACGGCAGTGGGTTTGCTCGGATCGAGTTCCTTCGGCACCGAGCCGCCGGCATCCCCGGCGGGGATATCCACAAGCGTCTGCGAGAGAATGTCCATCTTGGCCGCCACCGTCCGGTAATGACGCCGGATCGCCCAACACAGCGCGATCAGCAGCGAGGTGACGACGAGCGTCATCCAGCCGCCCTCCATGAATTTTTCTTTGATCACGATGACAAGGATGGATACGCACAGCGTCAACCCCGTCATATGGATCGGCAGGGCGCGTTTCCATTCGGGGCGTTTCTTCCGCTCGGTGATCCAGAACCGGCACATGCCTGTTTCCGTCAGTGAGAATGTCAGGAAGACGTTGATCGAGTACATCGTGATCAGGGCGCTAATGTTGCCTTTCGTGTAGATCAACGTGGCGATCGAGGCGGCAGCCATCAGCCCGACGCCGTAGTGCATTGTCAACCGCTCCGACAGCGAGTCGAACCGTCGCGGGAACCAGGAATCCAGCGCCATGTTGGCCATCACGCGCGGCCCGTCGATGAAACCGGTTTGCGCCGCCACCACCAGCAACGCCCCCTCCGCGACGAGGGTCAACACGACAAACCACATGCCGAATCCGAGCCGCTCAACCATCACGGCGTTCATCGTCTTGCCTTCCTCGGCGCGCACGCCCAATAAGAGGTAGCAGAGCAGAATGCCGGCCGCGGTCACCGCCAGCGACGTCGCCAGATACACCATCGTTTTCTTGGCCGTGTGGACACGCGGCTCGCGCATGACTTGAATGCCGTTGGAGACAGCCTCGATGCCGGTGTAGGTGCCCGCCCCGCGTGAGTAGGCTTTGGCGAAGAGGAGAAACAATGCCATGAACCCCATCGCCTTGTAATCGTGCTGGATTCCGTGCGTCACTTGTCTCGCGACTTCCGGAAGTTGATGTACGTGCATCCCAACACCCACCACCAGGACAATCACGTGCGTCGCTACGAACAGCAAGAAGATCGGCATAAGCGCGCTGATCGATTCCTTCACGCCGCGAATGTTCAACACCAACAACACCAAGATCACGAGAATTTCCAGCGGCACCTTTATCCCGTGCCAGCCGAGCGGCAGGAAACTGAAAATCTGGTCCGCCGCCGACGCGATCGACACGCTGATCGTCAACACGTAGTCCACCAGCAACGCGCAACCCGACACGAGGCCGAACCTTGGCCCAAGCAGTTTCGTCGCTACAAGGTAACCACCGCCGCCCGACGGGAAATGCTCGATGATCCGGCTGTAGGCGTAGGAGATGATGAACACCGTAAACGCCGTCGCCAATGCGAGGAACACGCACAGATAAGTGTGTTCGCCCAGCGCGCGGAACGCCTCATCGGGGCCGTACGCCGACGAACTCAATCCGTCTGCGCCCAGGCCGACCCACGCGAGGAACGCAATCAGCGAGATCTTGCGAAAAACTTGCGGGTCCTCGACATCACGAGGCGCCCCGAACAACAACCGTTTCAACCGTTCCCACGGCGTCATGTTCTACCCTCTCGCTGGCCTACGAAGTTAGCTGACGGGCTTAGGGGGAGAAGTTCCCTCTCCCGACCGACCGTCGGGATTCGCCCCGAACTCTCGGTTCCTCCGTTCCGCGCCGCTGGCGCGAATTCGGCACAAACGCGGGACACTACCCGCGCCGCCCCACCCTGTCGAGTGATTTCGGGCGATCGCAGGAACGCCCAATCCTTGCACCATCTGCCTGCACTCTGCTATGTTCACCGCGCATGAATGTTCGCGTTCGATTCGCCCCCAGCCCGACGGGTTTCCTGCACATCGGCAGCGTCCGCACCGCGCTGTTCAACTGGCTGTATGCCCGCCACACCGGCGGCAGATTCGTGTTGCGAATCGAGGACACCGACGTGGCGCGCAACAGCAAGCAATCGCTGCGCACCATCCTCGACGGCTTGAAGTGGCTCGGACTCGATTGGGACGAAGGCCCTGAGAAGGGCGGTCCGCTCGGCCCTTACTTCCAATCGCAGCGCGCCGACATCTACAAGCGCCGCGTCAAAGAGTTGATCGACAAGGGCATCGCTTACGAACGCGAAGGCGCGATCCGTTTCAAGATGACACGCCAACCGATCGAGATTCCCGACCTCATCGTTGGCGGCGTCGTCCGACCTTTGAATGAGACCGAAATGCTCGACCCCGATTTCGTCATCGTCCGCAGCGACGGCAATCCCGTGTTCCATTTGGTGAACGTCGTGGACGATATCGAAATGCAGATCACCCACGTCATCCGCGGCGAAGACCATCTCTCGAACACGCCGAAGCACATCGCCTTGTTTCGCGCGTTCGGCGTCGAGCCGCCCAGGTACGCCCACATCCCGATGATTCTCAACATTGACGGCACGAAGATGAGCAAGAGCGACCCCGAGGCCGCCAAGGCGCGCCTCGCCTCGCTGCAAACCTACATTGACGACGGCTTCGTCCCCGAGGCGGTGCGCAACTACCTTTGCCTGCTCGGCTGGTCGCCGAAAGACAACCGCGAGGTCATGCCCATCGAGGAAGTCATCCGCGTGTTCGACCTGCCACAAATTCTACGGGCCAACGCCCGGTTCGACGTCTCCAAGCTCACGTGGATGAATGGCGAGTATATCCGCGCAATGCCACACAAGCGTTACTTCGAACTAGCAGAGCCGTTTTCCGTGCAACCCGGCGCGCCGTCGGTGTTGGCGTTGGTGCAAGGAAAAATCAAGCTGTTGAAAGAGATACCGGAGTTGACGAGCTACTTCTTCACCGCGGACTTTCCATTTGATCCCGAAGCTGTGAAAAAGTCATGCAGTGCGCCACAGACGAGCGAGCGGCTGACGAAACTCGCCGACAAATTCGCCACGGTCGCTCCGTGGGACCGCCGCAATCTCGAAGCGGCGTTGAAGGCGCTGGCAGCGGAACTGGGCGTCAAAACCGGCGAGTTGATTCATCCGTGCCGCGTGGCGGTGTCGGGCAAGGCGGGCGGTCCATCGTTGTATCACATGCTGGAAGTGCTCGGCCGCGACCGCGTCCTGGCGCGATTGCGGAAAGCAGCGGAAAGGTTCCACGCATGACCACCCCGCTTGTCATTCTGAGCGAAGCGAAGAACCTCTGCTTCGCTTGCCCACACGGGAGCAATGAGGCTGAGACCCTTCGCTGCGCTCAGGGTGACAACTTAGGAAAGCCATGACCGTGGCCAACAGAATTACCATCTTCCGCATCCTGCTGATCCCGGTCTTCGTGTGGCTGATGCTGGATTACATCCGCGACTACCAGAAGGGAGAGACGAAGGAATGGGAGCGGGTCTTGGCCTACGCGGTTTTCGCGACAGCCGCCGTCTCCGACGCTGTGGACGGCTACATCGCGCGCCGCTACCGCCAGAAGAGCGAACTGGGCTCGTTCCTCGATCCGCTCGCCGACAAGGCATTGCTGGTCTCCACGTTGATTCTGCTCAGCGTGCGGTTCAAGGACGGCACGCCGTTCCCCCAGTTGCCGCTGTGGTTTCCCGTGCTGGTGGTCAGCCGGGACCTGATCCTGCTGGCCGGCACGGTGCTGATTCACATGCTGGCCGGTCGCGTGACCGCGCGCCCACGCCTCGTCGGCAAGTGTGCGACATTCTTCCAAATGATCACGCTCGGCTGGGTGCTGCTGAAGATCGAGCGGCCTTCCTACGAATGG
>JBEKFI010000014.1:0-34630 GCA_050013395.1 Verrucomicrobiia bacterium
TGCTCGCCAAACAATTCCTGGAGTGGGCCGACGAACTTGGCAACCCGCCCGAATTCGAGGTGGTCGAATTCGGCGGCCATCGCGGCCAGTTGCGCGAAGACGTGTTGGCAGCCGCGCCCGATTTGCGTTACCGCGTCATCGAAGTGGCCGACCAACTGCCAGACTCGATCATCGGCTGTGTGTTCTCCAACGAATTCCTCGACGCGCTACCGGTGCATCGGGTGCGAGTAGAGCGTGGAGCGTGGAGCGAGGTGTATGTCGGCATGGGGGACAAACCCTCACCCGAACCCTCTCCCTTACACGGCAAGGGAGAGGGAATCTCCTCGCCCCCGTCCGGGGGAGAGGATCAAGGTGAGGGGGCGGCGCCGTTTAAAGAAACCCTCGGCCCTCTTTCCACACCACGTCTCGCCGACTTTCTCGCTGGTCTGCCCGTTCATCTGATGGAAGGTTATCAGACCGAAGTAAACCTGCGCGCCTTGGATTGGCTGGAGGCGATTGCGCGCCGACTCAAACATGGTTTCGTGTTGACGATCGATTACGGTTACGAGCGCGAAGACTACTTCTCACCGCAACACCGCAACGGCACGCTGCTTTGCTACTATCGTCACACGAAGAATGACAATCCGTACCAGCACATCGGCGAACTGGACATCTCCGCCCACGTCGAGTTTACCTCGCTCATCGAACACGGCAAGCGACTCGGCCTCGAATCGGTGCTTTTCACCGACCAGTCCCACTATCTTCTGCAAATCGGCGAGCCGATCATCGCGGAAATCGTTGAGCGCACTGCCGGTCAGCTCAGCAAGGAGCGCCAAGCCATCCACCAGCTCCTCCACCCGGAGTTGATGGGCCGGACTTTCAAAGTGCTGGTGCATAGGAAAGGAGTTTGACGCAAGCCGCTGAAAACCAGTTGAGGAGGAAGCCACCATGAACGATCAACCGTCACCGGTTCCACCCGCTCCGCCAGCGATTGCGCCATCGAAGAGATCTGGTCTTGCCATCGCGAGCTTGGTGCTTGGCATTCTTGGGCTGACCTGCATTGTGCCGGTCATCGGGGCCATTCTCGCGCTCATCTTCGGTATCGTCGCGCTGAACCGGATCAGTAAGTCCGGCAGCCAGATCACCGGCCAAGGCCAAGCCGTGGCGGGACTCGTTATTGGAGCCGTGGGTCTAGTTATGATCCCAATGCTGGCCGCCATCCTGTTGCCCGGGATCATACAAGATCGTGCGGCGCGCGTAAAATCTCAAGAAATGCGCTGCATAAACAATGTCAAACTGATCGGCCTAGCGTGTCGGATGTACGCTGATGATCATGACGGCAAGTTGCCACGGACACTTGACGATCTGATGCCGTACACTAACAACACAACCAAGCATTCCGTCTGCCCTTCAGCAAAGAACCAAAACCATTACAGCTATGCGTTCACGGGCCTGACAAACGTGTGGGGTGTCAGCTCCGACACGGTCATCCTTCACGAGATTGAAGCGAACCATCGCGGAAAGCGTACCCTCTTGTACGACGATGGTCATGTCGAACAGCGAAAAGATTAGTCGCAGGCCCGCTTTCCGCTTTCCGCCTTCTGTTTTTGCCGTTATCCTGTCCGCATGTTTGTAGACAAAGTCAGAATTCACGCCAAGGCGGGGGATGGCGGGAACGGATGCGTCTCCTTCCGACGCGAGAAATACGTTGACCGTGGCGGCCCCGACGGCGGCGACGGCGGCAAAGGCGGCAACATTGTGCTCGTGGCCGACAAGAACGTCGACAACCTTGTGGATCTTTATTACGCCCCGCGTCTCGTCACCAAGCACGGCGGACACGGCCGCGGCAAGAATTGCACCGGCCGCAGCGCGAAAGATGTGTTGGTGAGGGTGCCGATTGGCACGCAGGTATTCCGCCTCACGCGACCGACACGACAACGTGCGCCCACTCGTTATCATCCGGCCGCCGCCACGGAGGAATTTGATGCGGATGCCGTTGTAGGCTGCGTGCCCTCACGCAGCGAGTCTGCGGTAACGGAGGCACCCGCGGAGGTCAGCGGGCCCACAACGACCCGCGAGTTGATTGCCGATCTTGTTGAGGACGGCCAGCGGTTCATCCTAGCCAAAGGCGGCAAAGGCGGATACGGCAACACGCATTTCAAAAGCTCGACGCATCGGGCACCGCGCGAGTTCGAGTACGGCGAACCGGGCGAGGAACTCGACGCGGAGTTGGAATTGAAAACGCTGGCCGACGTTGGTCTCGTCGGTTTTCCGAATGCGGGGAAATCCACGCTCATCTCAAAGATCACGCGCGCGCACCCGAAGATCGCGCCGTACCCGTTCACGACGTTGACGCCCACCGTCGGGATCATCACGTACGACGACTACGAGCGGGTTCGCGTCGCGGACATTCCGGGATTGATCGAAGGCGCGCACGCGGGCAAAGGGCTTGGACACGGTTTTCTACGCCACATCGAGCGCTGCAAACTGCTCATCTTGCTGCTCGACATGGCGGGTGTGGACGGACGCAAACCGTGGGACGACTTCAAACAGTTGCTCCAAGAACTCGAGTTGTACAAATCCGAAATCTTGGAGAAGCCACACCTCGTCGTCGCCAACAAGATGGATTTGCCCGAAGCGCGCAAGAACCTGGCGGCGTTCAAGCGCAAGCTGAAAGTGGCGCAACCGTCCCGGTTGCGGAAGGCGAAACGACCGCAAGCGGGGACGCTTACGCCACCGTTCAAGATTATGGAAATCTCGGCATTGTCCGGCACTGGTCTCGAGAAATTGAAGCTCGCGTTGCGCAAGGCGCTAGGGTAGCATTACTAACACTTTCCGCTCGTGCGGCGGGAAAGCATGCGATTGCATGTAACCTTTTCAGTCATCTGCTTCTGTACAAGGTAAGGAATCAAACGGAGGTCAGCATGTATAAGATCATTGGAGCTGATGGACGCGAATACGGACCGGTCAGTGCAGACCAAATCCGCCAGTGGATCGCCGAAGGCCGGGCCAATGCCCAGACCCGGGCGCAAGGGGAAGGCGGCGCCGATTGGCGGACGCTCGCCGATTGTCCGGAGTTCCACGCCGCGCTCGGTTTATCCGGCGGAGCGCCTCCGCCGATCTCGCCCCCGGTGCAGCCGCGCGTCGTAACGCGGCCCCCCGGCGCGGACAAGAAGATCGCGGCGGGGATTTGTGGCATTCTGCTCGGTCCCTTGGGCATTCACAAGTTCATCCTCGGTTACACAGGCGAAGGCGTCGCCATGCTGCTAATCTCCGTGTTGACCTGTGGTATCGGCGCGATCCCAATGAGGATTATCAGCTTGATCGAAGGAATCATCTATCTGACGAAGTCTGATGAGGACTTCGTCCAGACGTACGTCCTGAACAAGAAGGGCTGGTTCTGACATGTACAAGATCATTGGAGCGGATGGCCGCGAGTACGGGCCGGTCAGCGCAGAGCAATTGCGCCAGTGGATCATCGAAGGCCGCGCCAACGCGCAGACGTTGACGCAGGTCGTCGGCAGCACCGACTGGAAACCGCTGGGACCAGTGCCCGAATTCAGTCAGCTTTTTGTCAGCGCGCCGGCCGCAGTGGTTCCGCCCGCGTATCCACCGGCCCCGGTTGCGGTGCGACCCCGGACGAACGGCAATGCAGTCGCCGGCTTGATCATGGGAATACTCGGGTGCACGCCGTTCGGCTGGGTATGTTGCATCCCGTTGTTCAGTATCCTCGGAATCATCTACTCCAGCAACGGCCTTTCCCAGATCAACCAGAATCCGGTCCAGCAAACCGGCAGGGGCATCGCCGTGGCGGGACTGGTGTTTTCGATTCTCGGTCTGGTCGCCCCTCTGGCCATCGGCGCGCTGTTTAGCACGATGGGGATGTGGGGCCGGCATCCGTTCTTCTGGCACCGGCAATGGCACTTCTGACCCACGGAGGACCATGCAGAGTTTGTATTTGTTCTGTGCGAAAAAACCTGTGCAGAATATTCTGCTGGCGGGCGTGCTTGTGTTGGGCGCAACCGCCCTGTTTTCCTTCAATCCGGCGACGAGTGTGTTCTATCCGAAATGTCTGTTCCACGAGGTGACGGGGTTGTATTGCCCCGGCTGTGGCACGACGCGCGCGTTGCACTGCCTGCTGCACGGCCAATTCCGCGAGGCACTCCGCGACAATGCGCTGGCCGTCGTTGCCGTGCCGGTGCTGGGAGCCATGTTACTCTCACGCACCGTCCGCCGGCGACCACCGATTGCTGCGCGGCGATCCGGGGTGGTATGGCTCGGACTGCTGCTGGCGGGGATCATAGTGTTCGGCGTCGTCCGCAACATCCCCTGTCGCCCGTTCTCGTTGCTGGTACCGCCCGTGGCAGCACCCGGCAAATAAAACCTCGCCTTGTGGTAAGTCGATGCAGTAGCATGCGGTCAATCAGAACCGAGTCAGAAGGAGGGAGGCTGTCCCCATGTACAAAATCATTGGACCCGATGGCAAGGAGTACGGACCGGTCACCGCCGAACAAATGCGCCAGTGGGTCGATGAAGGACGTGCCAACGCCCAGACGCAGGTGTTAGCGGAAGGTGATGTCGAGTGGAGGCCACTCTCAATGTTTGCTGAACTGGTCGGGGAGGCTGAAGCCTCGCTACACGAAGGAGAATCCACCATGAGCGCACCAGCCGTTATCCAATCGAAAACTAGCGGGATGGCTATCACAGGGATGGTGATGGGAATTCTGGGAATTGTCACCTGCTACTGCGGCCTATTATTCGCCCTGCTTGGCGTCATCTTCTCCGGCGTTGCAATTTCCCAAATCAATAAGAACCCCGCGCATTTGACAGGCAAAGGTATGGCGATTGCAGGATTGGTAACGTCGATTGTCGCGTTGGCGATCGATTCGATCTGGTTGATCGTGTACTGGGCAGTAATCATGACTGCTATTGCCCAACATAAAATGTAGCGAATTGTTGCCGTGTCTCAGATGCTACCGAATTCAATCCACAATACTCTTTCACCGCCTGCGGATGCGGTACTGGACATCAAATTGACCTCGCCTTCCGCCGCGCCGATGACGTAACATCCGGCCAACCGCAATTCCCAAGGAGAAGGAGGCCGTTGATGTACAAGATCATTGGAGCCGACGGCAAAGAGTACGGACCGGGCACCGCCGAACAATTACAGCAATTGGGGGCAGGTCAGTCACATTGAGAACTCACCATGGCTAGCAAACCGCCGTCCAATTCCCAATCTCCCAAACCCGTGAAGCGACTATTTGCGTGGCTGTGTCTCTTGCTGAACTTGTTCGTATTGCCAGGATTGGGTTCGTTGATTACTCGCCAACCTCTTAAAGCAGCTCTCCAAGGGGTTCTCGCATTGGCCGGCTTCGCGTTGACTGTCTTAGGGGGAGCCCCCTTACTCACCACGATCATCCAAACGAAAGAGATCCCCGAAAGCCTCGGTAGCTCTTTTTGGATAGCCGTTGGTGGAGCCGCGCTCTTTTTGGTCGCTTGGGTCTGGGCGCTCATCAGTAGCCTGAACATTCTGAAGCAGTCCCGTGGGTGCGATTCTTGCCCTGAGTAGTTTTCGGGGTGTAATCGCGGCCGGTCGCGGATACAATCCGCTCCTACGAATCATGACAGCCGTCGCTCTCCAACCCGGCCAGCGAATCGAACTCGACATCACCACTGTCGCTTTCGGCGGCGATGGGATCGGGCGCATCGACAACTTTGTCGTGTTCGTGCCGTTCGTGATCGAAGGCGAACGCGTTGAAGCCGAGATCGTCGAAGTGAAGAAACGTTACGCCACCGCCGACCTCATCCGCGTAATCACGCCGTCACCGTTGCGGGTCGAGCCGCGCTGCTCTTACTACATGTGCTGCGCGGGTTGCCAGTATCAGCATGTCGAGTATGCCCACCAACTCGAACTGAAACGCAACCAGATCCGCGACATCTTCCAGCGCATCGGCGGCGTCGCCGAGCCGCCCATCGAACCTGTCGTCGCGTCGCCGCTGTCGTACGGCTACCGCAACAAGATCGTCGTGCACGGGCCGGGCAAGCCCGGTTTCTGGACCGTGCGCGGCCGTTCCATCATTGCCGTTGACCACTGCCCGATTGCGCGCGATGAGATCAATCAAAAGCTGTCAGCTCTCAGCTCTCAGCCGCTTGGCTCGCCGAAGCCAGGCGAAGGCGGCTCAGCCGTCGACGAACATCTGACGATCCGGTGCAATTCCGAAGGGCAGGTGTGGACGTTCACCGAAAGTAGCGCGGGCGTCTCGCCCGTATCCGAAGAAGCAGAACGGGCGGGACGCCCGCGCTACATCGAAGAAATCATCCTCGGCAAAACCCTGCGTGCGCCGCTCGGCTCGTTCTTCCAAGTCAACCAAGGCGTCATCGAGTTGGCGCTGGAGCATGTCCGCAGAATCTTCGGCGCGAGCGGCTGCAACACGCTGGTCGACGCCTATTGCGGGGTCGGCTTGTTTGCGCTGCTGCTGGCCGACCTCGCCCGGCACTGCTACGGGATCGAAGTCGATGCCAAAGCGATTGCGGCGGCCAACACCAACGCGCAACGATTGGGGCTGGCCAACTACGACTTCTACGCGGGCAAAACGGAGCGCCTGCTGTTTTACACGCTCCGCCAATGCGTGTCCGCCGAAGCTTCAGCGAAGGCGGGCAAGCTCGACGAAACCTGTTTGGTCCTCGATCCGCCGCGCTCCGGCTGCGGTAAACTCGTACTGAAAACGCTGCGCGAACAGAAGCCGCGCAAAATCATCTACGTCTCCTGTGCCCCTCCGATGCTGGCGCGCGATATCAAGGAACTCCTTCGATTCGGCTACAAGCTGGAGCGCGTCACCCCATTCGACATGTTCCCGCAGACCGCGCACTGCGAGGCCGTGGCGGAATTGACGCGTCTGTAAGCGTTATGGCTGTATCGCGAACCGGCCCGGCACCGAGCGTTGATCCGCTCCGTACCCTTCACCAGACCGGTGTCTCGAACGCGCCAAGATCGGGGGCAGAACCGTAGAAAGGCTGGCCCAGATCAGCGCCCTTGTCCACCAACCGCCCGCCCGGCACGGGACGCATGAATGGTGTTTCCGGCAGGCCGCCATCGTCGCGGCGCGGGGCAACAGCGAAAGCAGTATCCACACTCAAGAGGTCATTGGTGCTGGCCGCAGGAGAAGTCACCACCTGCCAACTGTTGCTGATCAGGATGGATATCGTGTTCGTCGATACCCTACCGTCAATCGAGAGATTGTTGCGCAGGACGTGCACAACCGCGGGGCCGTGGTTCAGGTTGAAATTATAGCCACCGCCAGCGGGGCCGTTGGTCCAAGCCGTGCATTGATCGAGGGTTTGGGCAGCGGTGTTATTGTTTTGATCGAACCCGTGATGAGGGTTGGCGAAGGCTACGCAATTGACAAGGTGGTGAGCGGCCCCAACGCCGCTGCCTCCCAGCTTGAATCCGTTCCGGTCGCCATTTGTTCCGTAGTGGCCGTTCCGAAAAGCCCAGCAATTCTCGATAAGAACCGTATAGGGAGCTTGATACAGGTCATAACCGTCGTCGGCATTTTCCCAGGAGCGGCAGCCTCGCAAGACATTGTTCGGGCCGGAGTCCAGCTTCGGGGCAAAACCGTCCGCGTTTTCGGAGGTTGAATCGTTATTGTGGTAGGAATCGCAGTTGAGGACGAGGTTGGAACTACCGGAGGAACCGATCTGGAGGCCGGTATCGCGGTTGTCGTGGAACACGCACAGCTCGACGATGTTGGAGCTTCCAGAGATGAACATGCCGTTGTCGCCCGCGCCCACAATCTCCAGTCCGTAAACCCGCCACCAACTGGCCTGAAGCTGGATACCCCGATTGCTGTCGGTGTCAGCCTGAGAGGAAAAATCAAGGATGGGATGCTCGCCCGGATACGCGCGCAGACGGATGGGATTCGCCGCGCTGCCGTTGTGACCGGTGCTGATCGTCACGGTTGCATTTGTGGTGTACGTTCCGCCGCGCATGTAAATGAGGTTCCCCGCACTGGATACACTCACCGCCTTGGCCAGCGAGCGATACGGCTGGTTGATGCTGCCATTACCGGTTGTGTCGTTGCCGTTGGTGGCGACGTAGTAGTTGGCCGTCTCCGCGCCCGCCTCGATCAATTGGATTACGCCACGGACAATAAAGACACTCGTGCCGGGCAGGCGGGTGGTGAACAATTCTCTCACCGAATTCGTCGGATCGCCCGGCAGCGAATTGGTCAGCGTGCGCAGCCACCAGGGTTGGATCCAATGCACCATGTCGGCGGTCGCATCGAAGTCGATCTGCACCCCGGGTCTGTGCCCCTCCTGCTCAAATACCTCGACCCCGAAGCCACCGTCCGGTTCGTCCAAGCAGGGAAGGATCGCGCCGCCTAGGCCGGTACCCACGAGCGGATCCGTGCCGAAGGCAAACTCCGCGAGATTGGGAGCACCGTCGTAATCGGGATCGTCGTTTGGCCCGCTCTGAGCCGGGACCGTGCTCAGATGCGCCGCCGCCCAGTCGTTGAAGTATTCCGCAGCGTGCAGTGGCGACAGTGAAAGCACGAGTGAGCACAAGATTGGGATAAACCAGACAAGCTGCTGGTGGAACGAAGGAGTAGCTGGTATTTCCCTACAGCCCATGATTTGGCTTTTACTATACGTCGTCAGCACGGGTTTGACAAGTTGAAAGCCAAAGCAAGTTGGAGTCAAAGGGCATTGACGGAATCCAGTTGTGAGCCGACCCCTTTCACAAGACAAGTGCTGGGAGGAAGAACCGGAGCCGATGCTGGCGCGCGACATCAAGGAACTGCCTCGATTCGGCTAACGGGAGACCTGAACTGTTTTCCGTAGAAGACCCGGGGCGGATCGTGTTCCATAGCAGCCTTGGCTTTCACGCAATTGGCACTGGCGAGACTTTGGCGCGTGCCTCTTTAATGGGAAACCTTGAATTGACAGCGCCTCTAACCGATGTGATTTATCGTCTAACCGAAGCAAAGTTTATGGGAGAATCCGCGCTTGGCGTAGGGAAAAAGACGGTAATTCTAACCCTTGGACAAGACGGAGAATGGGATGCGGTCTTGCCTAAGGACGCGGAAAAGATCAGAGAACTTTGGGACAAGACAGGCAGACCACCAATTCCTGCAAAAGCACAAGATACGATCAATGGAATCAAGCGCAGACTAAATTGGGCACTTCCCACACACCCCAAAGCAAAAAGAGCCTCTAGCGAGTCCTAAAATGGCGCTACTTCTTCCCCCACCGAGCCGTCGCCGCCTTCTTAGCTATGGCAGATCGGGCAGATGCAGACAAACTGGCAGCACGGGCTTTCCCGCCCTTGCTGGCCCCCAGCTTTCCGAGAGCCACAGCAGCGGGGTTTTTCTCGCCCGTCGTCTGGGCAAAGATGCGATGGGCGGCTTGGTTCGTTTGCTCCAGTTCGGCCAGTTTCCGTTTGCTTGGGCGCGTAGGCATACCACCATCATGCCATAAACCATACGGATGGCAAGTCCTTCAGAATTCAAAATGATACACTACCAGTGAAGAATGTCACTGAAAAACCTGAAAGGAACACAGGTACGAGACATCATCTCCGGTTTTCCTCTCGACTCCCTTCTCCCACCATCCGAGACGCGGCGGCGCATAGGGTTCACTCTGATCTGTGCGCAACGAACTCCGCACAGCAGATCTGCGCCGAACAAAGACGCCAAGGCAGGTCATTCGACCTGCCCCCGGCGCGTTGAGGTTGTCTGATCGCCTGCGGCTTCAGGTCAAGCGTTTCAACGTGCGCATCGCTTTCGCGGCGTCTTCGGCGCTGTCGAGCGCAAGGTAGGCGACGAACCGTTTGCCGACGGCGGCAGCCGACAAACCGCGCAGGTTGATGCCTGCGGCGGCCAACGCAGCGGTCACCTTCGCGCCAAAGCCCGGCTGGTCCGGGCCTTCGACCCGCACCGAGTGCAGGCTCTCGGTTTTCATGAAGCCCACCTGCGCCGCCGCCTTGCGTTGCGCCGCTCCCTTCAGCGGCGTGAGAAAAACCACGCCCTGTCCCGGCTTGTCCGGCGCCCGCCGCGCGATCACGAACTCCAAGTTGGCGTCTGCCTTGTCCAACGCCGCCAGTTTCGCGGCCAACCCGCCCGGCTGATCCACAAGGCCGGCCGCCCACACATCCTGCCGACCGACTTTAAGTTTCATCGTACCCTCCTCCGTGGTTGGTGGTCTTGACCGAATGCTACTCCTTCTGCCGCACGGCGTCACCTCAGAACGTGTGCCGCCGACTGTCGTGAGGCGAGCCTGCCCGTATCGGCTCTATTTCTTCCGAAACAGGAGCGCGTCCAGAGAAAACCGGTTGTGCTCCGACTGCCGCACGGCGTACACGGCGATGAACACGTAGACCGCGTTGAAGGCGCTCGTCTGCAGGTCGTGCGTCACCCACTTGCCGAAGAACAGCGCCACCAATGTGAGCGCCGTCACCACGAAGACCGGCCGCGTCAACAGCCCCAACAGCAGCAGCGCGCCCACGCCGACCTCAACGAAGGGCAGCACGGCAAGAAACAAGTCCAGAAGCGGACCGGCTAGGAAGGTCGAGTCAAAGCTCTTGTGCATCGACTCACGAAACCCGGCCAGACTCTGAAACTTGCCCAACCCAGTCGGCAGGAACATCGCCGCAAAGAACAGCCGCAAAACAAGCGTCACGATATGATCGTACACCTTTCCATTCGCATTCGTCATGGCCACTCCCCTTTTGCTGAGGAAATCTAAACAGAATCTGATACGATGGCAAACGCAAGCATGAGCGATCCGACGAAACAAACACTCGAGACCGTTGAAGGCATCGTCGAGCGGATTATCTATTCCAACGAAGAGAATCATTACACCGTCGCCCAACTCATCCCCGAAGGCGTGCGGCGCGCCGAGCCGATTACCATCACAGGCAACCTCGCCGCGCTCAACGAAGGCGAGACCGTGAAGGCGCTCGGCCACTGGGTCAACCACAAACAATTCGGACGGCAGTTCGCCGTCGAAAAGTTCGAGTCCGTGTTGCCGCGCACCGTCGTCGGCATCAAAAAATATCTCGGCAGCGGGTTGGTCAAAGGCATTGGCCGGACGTTTGCCGACCGCATCGTGGAAAAATTCGGCGATCAGACGCTGGAAATCATTGACCAGTTCTCCGCGCGGCTGCGCGAGGTGGATGGTATCGGCCCGGAACGCGCCCGCCGCATCAAGGAGGCGTGGACGCAACAGAAGAGCGTGCGCGACATCATGATTTTTCTGCAAGGCCACGGCATCGGCAGCGCGCACGCCGCGAAGATTTTCAAGCAGTACGGCGAAAACGCCATCCCGCAGGTGCGGGAGAATCCGTATCGGCTCGCCAAAGACATCACCGGCATCGGATTCAGAACCGCCGACGGCATTGCTGCCAAGCTCGGCATCGCAAAGGATTCCATCCATCGGCTGAAAGCTGGCGTCATCCACATGCTGGAACGGGCGACCGACGAAGGCCATACCTGCCTGCCGCGCGAGCTGCTGGTCAAATCCGCTGCCGAATTGCTTGAAGCCGAGATCGCGCCCATCGAGAACGGCGTCGATCTCCTTGCGCTCGGCGGCGATGTCGTGATCGAGGACGAGTTCGTCTACCTCGCAGGCCTCTGCAAAGCCGAGCGCGGCGTCGCGACAAAGATTCACGAACTGCGCACGGCAGAGGTTGAGTTGCCCACAATCGATTTGCACAAGGCGCTCATCTGGGTGCAGTCCCGCCACGGCGGGATCGAACTCGCCGCGGCGCAGCAGCAGGCCATTCGCACCGCGCTCACGTCCAAACTCTCCGTCATCACGGGCGGCCCTGGCGTCGGCAAGACAACGATCGTCAACAGCATCGTCAAGATCCTGCAGGCGAAGAATTGCCAGGTGCTGCTCGCCGCGCCGACGGGTCGCGCGGCGAAGCGGATGACAGAGTCGTTGTGGGAGCCCCGACCGAATCGGGGCGATTCCGGTCCGGTCGCGCCGGGGACGGCGCTCCCACAAGCACCCAAAGCGCAAACGATTCATCGGCTGCTGAAGTACAACCCGCACGAAGGTGGTTTCACGCATAACGAACGCCGCCCGCTCAAATGTGACATGATCATCATCGACGAAACGTCGATGCTCGATATTCCGCTGGCCTATCACCTGTTGAAGGCGATTCCGCTGAGCGCGTCTGTTGTGTTCGTCGGCGACGTCGACCAGTTGCCGTCGGTCGGGCCGGGGAATTTTCTAGCCGACCTGATCGAATCCGGCGCCGTGCCCGTGGTGCGGCTCACGGAAATCTTTCGTCAGGCGAAGGATAGCTTCATCATCACCAACGCGCATCGGGTAAATGAAGGGCAGATGCCGATTCTAGAGAGTGTGGGAGCGGCGTCCCCGCCGCGATTGGCTTCGATAGGCCGGCCCGGTCGCGGCGGGGACGCCGCTCCCACGATCAGAGGTCCGGGCGACTTCTTTTTTGTCGAGCAAGAAGACCCCGAAAAAGTGCTGGCCACGATCAAAGCATTGTGCGCCGAGCGCGTGCCGAAGAAGTTCGGCTTCGACCCGATGCGTGACATTCAGGTTCTGACGCCGATGCACAAAGGCGTCTGCGGCTCGGAGAACTTGAACCGTGAACTCCAGGCCACGCTCAATCCGAACGGACCGAATATCCAACGATTTGGCCGCATCTATCGCGTCGGAGACCGTGTCATGCAGATTCGCAACAACTACGACAAGGACGTGTTCAACGGCGACCTCGGCCGCGTCAGACGCATCGACCTGATCGAGCAAGCGGTCGAAGTGGAGTTTGAGTCCGTAGGAGCCCCGACAAACTTGTCGGGGCGATCCGTAAGCTACGACTTCACCGACTTCGACGAGTTGATGCCCGCCTACGCCATCAGCGTCCACAAATCGCAGGGCAACGAATATCCCGCCGTGATCGTCCCATTGCTGACGCAGCATTACGTGCTGCTCCAGCGCAACCTGCTCTACACTGCCATCACACGCGGCAAACAACTCGTCATCCTCATCGGCTCGAAGAAAGCCCTCGGCATCGCCGTCCGCAACAACAAGACCGCCGCCCGCTACAGCCGCCTGCGTGAACGGTTGCGCCGAGGCGAGACAAATTCCTATTGACTTGATTGCGTTGAGTGCGCATCATGCGGCGCGTTTTTGGAGACAGCACCCAGACAAGCATCCATGCCAAGACTTCAAATCCTATCGGGTGTTCTGGAAGGCAAGGTCATTGACCTGATCGAGGAACGCATCACCGTCGGACGCGCCGTGGACAACATGATTCGTCTTGAAGACGGAACAATCTCGCATCATCACGCGGCGCTGGTGCTCGACGGTTCCGACTACAAACTGCGCGACCTCAATTCCACGAATGGCACGCGCGTCAATGGCCTGCGCATCGTGGAGACCAAACTCCACGACGGCGACCAGGTTCGTCTGGGCTCAGTCGAGATGCTGTTCGAGTCCGACGTCAAGCATGCCAGCCAACCGCTGCCGACGACGCAAACGGGCGTTGATCTGAGTCAGGTCGGGAAGGGCAGCACTCCGCCGCCGACGTTCACTTCCGTCTCGCCATTCGGCCGCAAAAAGAGGGGCGCCGCGACTCCGTGGATGTGGACCGTTATCGGTTTGGGGCTTGTCGCCGCGCTCGCGCTGGTGTGGTTTCTCCTCCTGTTTATCAGTTTGAAGAAGTAACGCCAGGCTGCTTTGGCCAGTTCTCCGAGGGTAGACGATGACTGAAGGCTCAGCGCCGTACTCCAATCCGTCGCACTACGTCTTCAACCAGCGAGCCAGATCTTGTGCCCAGTAGGTGAGAATGATATCGGCACCGGCGCGCCTGAATCCGGTCATCATCTCCAACACCGCCTGTTTCTCATCGAGCCAACCGTTCTGCGCGGCGGCTTTGATCATGGCATACTCGCCGCTGACGTTGTAGACCGCGACGGGATAACCAAACTTTTCTTTCACGCGCCAGATCAAGTCCAGGTAGGCGAGCGCGGGCTTGACCATCACGATGTCCGCGCCTTCCTCGATATCCAGCGCCACCTCCCGCAACGCTTCCTCGGCGTTGGCGGCGTCCATCTGGTAGGTGCGACGGTCGCCGAACTGGGGCGCGGATTCGGCGGCCTCGCGGAACGGGCCGTAAAATGACGACGCGAACTTGGCCGCGTAACTCATGATTGGTGTATCGGCAAACCTGGTTCCGTCCAGCGCGGCGCGAATCGCGCCAACGCGGCCGTCCATCATGTCGCTCGGAGCAACGATGTCAGCGCCGGCCTCAGCGTACGCCACCGCGGCTTTCGCGAGCAGCGTGAGCGACGCGTCGTTGTCCACGACTAGCTGAGAGCTGAGAGCTGAGGGCTGAGAGCGTTTCCTCACGACGCCGCAATGGCCGTGGCTCATGTATTCGCAGAGGCAGACGTCGGCGACCACGATCAGCTCGGGCAGTTCCTTCTTCAGCGCGCGCACCGCTTTCGGCACGATGCCATTGGAATCGTACGCGGCGGATGCCTTCTCATCCTTCTTGTTGGGGATTCCGAATAGAATCACCGCTGGCACGCCGAGCTTGAGCGCTTGCCCCGCTTCCTTGACAGCCTGATCAACCGAAAGCTGAAACTGACCTTGCATCGAAGTGATGGGCTTGCGCACCTTCGTCCCTTCGCGAACGAACAGCGGCATCACCAAGTGATCGACCGACAGCTCCGTCTCGCGAACCAAGGCCCGCAGCCGCGCGTTCTGGCGCAGACGGCGGGGCCGATAGAGGGGGAATCTCATGAACGTTGCTCGATGGACCTCTCGGCGTCGCGAACCAGCGCCATCACGTCCTCGGGCTGCTTCGCTGCGGTCAACTTAGTGCGGAACTCCGCGTTGTTAAGCAAACGCGCCAGTCGCGCGAGCAATTGCAGGTGCTCGCGGACGTTGGGAGCGCACAGCAGAAAGAAGTGATACACGGGTTTACCGTCCAGCGCGCCGAAGTCGATGCCGGCTTGATGTCGGCCATAAACCAGAATGGGTCGCTCCACCAGACCGACGAGCGCGTTGCGCGAATGCGGAATCGCCACGCCTTCGTTCACGCATGTCGAGCAGAGATCCTCGCGTGTTTTCAACGCGTTGAACAACGTTTCCGCCAGGCGGGGTTCCTTTGGATCGATCATCAACCCGACTAATTCGTGCAGGACGCCATCCTTGTTCGACGCTTTCAGGTTCATGTTGATTCGCTGTGGCGACAGGGCCTTGGAGATGGCGACTGGCTCGGGGATACCTGTGGCTTCCGGCGGAAGTTGCTGACCAACCACGCGCGCCGCCGAGCTGCGGTTGGCCATCCAGGTGTCGATGGCGGCGCGATCGAATCGCCACTGTCGCGCAACCTTCTGCGCGGGAATCTCGCCCTTCTGCGCCATGTGGTCGATGGTGTTCTCGTTGAGCTTGATGTAATCGGCCACTTCTTTGAGTGTCATCAATTTGCTGTCCATACACGGGAAATCTTCGCTTGCCCGCAATACTAAAACTGATTGCCCCGGTGCGCAAGCGACGAAACAGTGGCGAGGCAGGCATCCTCGTTACGGGCACGATCCGGATTTTGGTTGATATTCCTCAGTAAGTGGCTAAGGGAGATAGAAGTTTTCGGGCGGCAAGGAGGCCCGGGTGAGTGACTGCGAAGCGCGCGATAATTCTCGATACGGTCCTGATCGGCTGGAGTTTGCTGGCCAGCATCGCGGCTGCCGACGATCCGATGGCGCCAAGCTTTCAATCCACGGCAGGTGCATTCGTCAGCGGCGGCCGTCACGATTATTTCGTCGAATCGGAACTGCGCCTCCCGCTCGTGGAGGTGGAGCCGGCCATCTTCTCCTATCATTACCGCGAGACAACGCCCTTCGTCGAAGTGGAGGGTCGGCTTCGGGCGGAGGTGTTGTACAGGCGCAACGAGTTACAGGCCGACCTGAAACTGAACGACTCTCTGCGCTTGATCGTGGTCGGCGGATATGAATCGACGGGCTTCATCGATCGGCACGGCTTGCTCAGCGCGTATGCGTTGGGCGCCGGCATCGGCTCGTCGCCGGCCTCCGACAGCGGGCGGTTTAATTGGTCGCTGCTGGCCGGCAAATACATTTCGCGGCAGGATACCGAGGTCGATTGGTGGAGCGACCTGCATCTGTCATGGCGCGTTTGGGAGTTTGGCATGGGTCACTACCGTGAGTCCGTGTTTTATCCTTGCCTGGTGCTGAATGCAAACGTGGAGTCAGCCAACCAAGGCGATCGATTTCAAGCACTCTACAAGATCGGGCCGGAACTTCAGCTCATGACGGCCAACAACAACCGCGCGTCGGCACAATTTCAATGGTATCACAACGACGACAACAGATTCTACGGACGCGACGAGGACGGGTGGCTGTTCAACTTCCGGGTGGACTCGACGCTGGAGACAAATTACGTCTTCAACGCCCGCCAGGAACGCAATACCGGCTGGCCCCGCTCGGAGCGGGGCTGGCTGCCGTTGATCTGGGGCGCGTACGATGTCGGTATCGGTAGCACACGGCGGATCTCGCGTTTCGAAATGAACGTCGAGTTGGTGGATGTCGCAATCCGAGACCAGCTTTTTACCGGATTCGTCTGGTACGAGTCACGCCAGGAATACCGCATCGGCGACTTTGACAATATCGCCTACTCCGTGACCTTGGGACTGCAAACGCCCATTGGTCTGGAATCGGTCGCCTCCCATGGCGACCCACTGGTGCTCGGGGCGGACTTTCTCCACCGCAGCGATCATTCGCTCAATCCCGACGCTACCCGCGTACCGGCGGCAGGCTGGATTGACAACGGCAACCACAATCTTCTGCCACGCCTGCGCCTGCAAACAGCCGGGTGGGATCTGCCGTACCGCGATCCCGGCATGTATCGACGCGCGACCCAGTGGCTGAACCTGTTGGACTGGCGTGTCACGGCTGGCTGGGACATCAAGGACACGCGCGACCGCGGCAAGTTCGCCGGCCAACTCGGACTCAACTGGGATGCGGCCACGGTCGAAGGTTATGTGGTTTACCTGTGCGGCGTCGGCTCGATCGGCAATGAAACTCCTGACTGGCTGGGCGAATTCGGAGTGCGTCGTCCTGCGGGCAAAGTCTTCGCTCGCTACGAGCAATACGGCATGAGGTCCGACCTTGAGCGCGGTGATGCGTTGGTGCTCGGGGTTGGTGTGAATTTGTAGAGCGGCCGAAATCTTAGGCCGCTGCGAGGGAACGGATCAATCGACCCAACTGCTCGATTTCGAACGGCTTCTCGACAAAACCACGAGCCCCTGCCTCCCGTGCCTCGTGCTCGGAGGTGCGTCCACCCGTGACGATGACCACTTTTACATTCGGATCCTGTTTGGCCAAAAGCGAGGTGCAGGTGAGTCCATCCATCCGCGGCATCCGCACATCCATCAACACGACTTCTGGCCGCACGCGGTGGTACTCCTCAAGAGCTTCCTGTCCGTCGCTGGCAACCCCGACGACCTCATGGCCCAGATATTCCATCGCCAGCCGCAACGCGAACCGCACGGAATCCGTATCTTCAGCAATCAGCACTCTCATGGTTAGAGAATACTTTAGCAATGGCTGTGCCATCGCCATGAAAGCCAGCAATCTCCTGGGTTGAAAGCGCCTTTGAGAATCCGCGTGCAAGAATGTCCGATCTCCTAGCCAAGTCTGTCAGAAGAGTGGGCGCAAGATCATTCGACCCCGATTCGCTCAACGGCATCGCGTCTGACCCAGCCCTGCTGACCGTCGGCGCGCTCGATGAACAACCATTCCCCGCGATCTTCCTTGATCGAGACCGCCGTCCCTTGGGCGAGTTTGAAATGAACCGTTGAATCAGGCAACGGGGCAAACCGCGCTTCGATCTCCCTGGCCAGAACGATCGCCTTTGGAGCCGTGCGCTCGTCGATCACTTGATAACTGAGCGCCGAACCCGCTGCCAACAGCCACGCGAACGCCGCCAGCGACGCAACCAGCAACGCCGTGCGAACTTTACGTGCCCACATGGCCAGCCCGATCAGCAGCCGCTCGATCAGATACCGCTACCCGACGATGACCTTGCCGATCTCGCCCACGAGCAGCCGCACAAACTCGCTCTCTCGTTTGACCTGTTCGTTGATCGCCGCAATGCTTTGATCCATGCCTTCTCCTTTGGGTTTTCCTTGCTGAAAATGCCGCTACCTAATGACACGACAAACCGCGAAAAAGTTCAATGCATCGCCGCTTATTACCACAAGAACTGCCCGCAAAACATGCGAAATGACGCCAATGCTGTGGGGCGGGAAGCCTGCAGGGTTTCCCGCCGAAATAGTGAGATGGTCGAAGTCATCGGGCTCAGACCTATACAACGTACATTTCTGGTTCGCTGAGCCACGGCGAGAAGCAGATTTGTCATGAATACAGGTCTGACCCCATTTTCACATTTTCTGATCGCCTCGACTCCAAACCGCATCACGGCTCTCGAAATCCCCGGTGGTAGGCTGCAAGAGTCCTCCTGTCGTCGCGGGGATCGGTGCGCAAAGTTTGCCCGGCTAGAGCTCTGGGGCTGCGAAAAGAATGCGCACTGAACGATGGCAAATCCTTCATTCTCAAGGGGTTTCTTTGTGTGGCATTTCGTTTGCTAACTGTAACCGAAGAAACCGTGAGAACGTCATAAGTCTATGGCGTTGTGATCTCACAAACCAAACTCAAAGACGGAGGAGACGAGGCAATGAAGAGAATAACCAAACCGTTGATATTGACGGTTGGACTGGCCGCCTTTCTAGTCGGGGCGGGAAATGCAATGGCCCAAGGTGGTGGCGGTGGAGGCGGCGGAGGGGGCGGTCGTGGGAATTTTGACCCCGCGCAGTTCGCCCAGATGCGCTTGGATCGCGCCAAGGAAAGTCTGGAGGTCACCAACGACGACGAGTGGAAAGTCCTTCAGCCACTGGTCCAGAAGGTGTTTGATGCCGAGGCCGCAGTTCCACGTGGGATGCGCGGAGGTCGCCGTGGCGGTCCTGGCGGCGGTTCTGGCGGCGGTGCTGGCGGTGCCGGTGGTGCTCGTTTTGGCGGCACACCAAGTCCAGAGGTGCAAGCTCTGCAGGCCGCGATAGAGGCAAAGGCGTCACCCGACGAATTGAAGGCGAAGCTCGCGAAGTTGCGCGACACCCGCAAGGAGAAGGAAGCTGCTTTAACGAAGGTGCAGGAAGACCTCCGCAAGGTGCTTACTGTTCGTCAGGAAGCCAGCGCGGTATTGATGGGACTTCTGCAATAGCTCTGATAGAGTGAGCTGGCAAACACGCGGGGGGACAGCATGAAAGAGTTGCTCGAAAAGATGGTGGAGGCCAAGCAACTGTCTGCCACAGACGCCGAGACTCTGATGCGGCAGTGCGGAGACGGTTCCAAGACCATCCAGTCTGAGGAGGACGTTCTCCGATGGCTGGCTGGTGAGTATGGGGTGGCTTACACCGATCTGGAAAACATCGAGTTGGATCGTGAACTCTTGTCGCTGTTTCCCGCGCGGATTCTATTGAGGGAGGAACTCCTTCCCATGAAACGCGTGAACGGTTCCGTGGAGGTGGCCACGAGCCGTCTGTTTGCTTCACAAGGGCTTGATATGCTCAAGGCGATGACGGGCTTGAAACTCAAGCCCGTCATCGCTCCCACCGAGGCCATCCAGCGCGAGATGAAGAAGCGGCTGGGGGTTGGCGCGGACACCATCGATACGCTGGGTGAGGAAGCCCGCCTCCAAGTCGTGGATGAGGAAACGGCTGAGGAAGACACCAATCTGGACAGTGCAGCGGAAGACGCGTCGATTATCCGGTTTGTCAACCAGGTTCTGCGGGACGCCATCGAACTCCGGGCCTCTGATATTCACCTAGAACCGTTCGAGCACGAGTTTCGGATTCGCTACCGGATTGACGGCGTGCTGCAGGAAGTTCCGGTCCCGGCTCAACTCAAGCAATTCCAGCCGGCCATCGTCTCGCGCGTCAAGATTCTGAGTCATCTGAACATTGCGGAAAAGCGTTTGCCGCAAGACGGCGCGATCAAAATCCTCATCGAGGACGCCGAAGTGGACATCCGCGTGTCGGTGATTCCGATGATCCACGGCGAGGCGGTGGTCATGCGTTTGTTGCGGCAGAGCGCCACGCTGCGCGGGATGCCCGAACTGGGAATGGACAAACGTGAACTCGAATGCTTCCGCCGCGTGCTTCAACTGCCGCATGGCATCATTTTGGTGACTGGTCCGACCGGCAGCGGCAAGACCTCGACGCTGTACACCGCGCTCAACGAGATCAACGATTCCGTCCGCAAAATCATCACGATTGAGGACCCGGTCGAATACCGGCTGAAGGGTGTCAACCAGATCCAAGTATCAGAAAAAGCCGGGTTGACCTTCGCCCGCGGGTTGCGTTCCATCCTGCGCCACGACCCCGACGTGATTCTGGTCGGCGAAATTCGCGACAAGGAGACGGCGCAGATTGCGGTGCAAGCCTCGCTCACGGGTCATCTGGTTTTCTCGACGCTGCACACGAACGACGCGCCGACCGCTTTTCCGCGCCTCGTGGACATGGGCGTCGAGCCGTATCTCGTGGCGTCGTCACTTGAGGCCGTGACAGCCCAACGTCTCGTGCGCGTGTTGTGCGAGCACTGCAAAGAGGAGGACCATTCGCCGGCAGCGCAGGCGTTCAAGGAACAAGTGGGAATTCCCGCGAGCGCCACGATCTACCGCTCGGTCGGTTGCCGGGAATGCCGTCAAACCGGCTTTTTCGGTCGGCGCGCCATCTTCGAGTGGATGGACACCGACAGCACAATCCGCGAATTGGTGCTGAAGAATGCTTCGAGCGACGGGATTCGCGATGCGGCGCGCCGCGCGGGCATGCGCACGCTGGCGGAAGACGGCTGGCGTCTCGTCCGCCTCGGCGTCACCACCGTCGAAGAAGTGTTGAGCGTCACGACCGCCAAGGAAGTGGCGGCCGCCACGAAGAACGGGTCGGTCGAAGGCACCGCGGAGGATCAGGCTCTGGCGGGAGCGGCATTGAACCGACGTTGACGAATCGAGGCGATCATGCCGGTCTTCCAATACAAAGCGCTGCAGACGGACGGCACCATCACCGAAGGCAGCATCGAGGCGGAAGCCCGGCAGGAGGCTTTGCGGCTGATTGAAAGCCGGGGATTTCAGCCGATCAATCTGACCGCCAGCACCGGTACGAATGGTCAGCCCGACAAGAAGACCGCAGCGGCAGCCTTGCCGGCGTTGCCTTGGGCGTCGAAGAAAATCTCTGGTCGCACTCTGGAGAATTTCACGCGGCTGCTCTCCAGCCTGCTCGCCGCCGGTGTCCCTCTGAGCCGCGCCCTAGTCATTCTCCACAGGGAAGCTTCTGCGCCAGTTGCCCGGGAGAAATGGAAGGAAATTCACGATCTGGTCGTTGACGGGATGCCGCTGGCTGATGCGATGGCCAAGTCGCCTGACGTCTTTCCCCGTGTGTACGTGGCGATGGTCGAAGCCGGCGAGACCGGCGGATTCCTGGATTTGGTGCTCAGCCAGATCGCGGATTTCCAGGCGCGTGAAAAGGAGCTTCGCGCCAAAGTGATGATGGCGTTGCTCTACCCGTCGATTTTGCTGGTGCTGGCGTTGTCGGTTCTTGTCTTCCTCTTGACTTTCTTCATTCCAAAGTTTCAAGCCCTCTTTGCAGGGTATGGAGCCTCCTTGCCGTTGCTGACGCGAATCATCGTCGGGGTGAGCAAAGTCCTGCGGTCGTATGGACTGTTGGTTGCGTTGGGTCTTGCCTTGGGAGCCTATTTGGTTCGGAACTGGGTGAAGTCGGAACGAGGAAAACGCGTTTGGGAGGACGCGATCTTGCGGGCGCCGGTGGTGGGAAAACTGGTTGCCCAGTTTGCGATGGCTCGCTTTTGTCGCATGCTCGGCACCTTGTTGGCAGCGGGGGTGCCTCTGATCAACGGACTCAACGTCGCGCGCAAGTCGATCGGGAACCAGATCCTCGTGGATGCGGTGTCCAACTCCATCGACCGCGTGAAGGAAGGCGGCGCGCTTGGATCAAGTCTGGCCGATTGTCGGGAGCTTTTTCCGAGTTCCGTGCTGGAGATGATTTCTGTTGCCGAAGAGAGCGGCCGGCTGGACCAGGAACTGATCCGGTTGGCGAATGTCACGGAGAATGATTTGGACCGGCAGTTAAAGACCGCCGTGGCCCTTGCCGAGCCGCTCATGCTCTTCTTCATCGCGGGCTTCATCGGCACGATTTTCGTCGGGATGGTTCTCCCGATTTTCACGCTTCAGGAATACATCAAATGAACACCAAACGGAGATGGCGGCATGAAAAGAAATGACCCGGTCAAGAACCCATCGCGCTTGCACCGGCGAGCGGGCTTCACGTTAATCGAATTGCTGCTGGTGCTGGTGATTCTCGCCACACTTGCGGCCATCGTGGTTCCGAAATTTGCGAACCGGGGTGAAGAGGCAAGGAAAACCGCAACGAAATCCCAGATCTCCAATTTCGAGACGGCGCTCGATGCGTTCGAGGTGGACAACGGTTATTACCCCAAGGGCAAGGATGGCCTGCAAGACCTCGTCGTGCAGCCCAAGGACGCTCAGAATTGGAAAGGTCCTTATCTCAAGAACATTCCTTTTGATCTGTGGCAGCACCCCTACATTTACGAGTGTCCGGGAAGACACAACGAAAGCACGTACGACATCATGTCCATGGGGCCGGATGGGCGTGTAGGAGGGGACGATGACATCACGAACTGGGAGCAGCCCAATAAGCAGCGCTAGGCCGCACCGGTCACGCTCAGAGCGTGATCGGCGAGACGCATTTACGCTGATCGAGCTGATCCTGGTGTTGGCGGTCCTGTCGGTTGTGATTGCCCTGGGGGCACCGACGCTGTCGAGGTTCTTTCGCGGGCGGACGATCGAGGAAGAAGGGCAAAGGCTCCTGGCCCTGACGCGTTACGGCCAGAGCCGCGCCGTGTCGGAATGTTTGCCGATGGTATTGTGGATGAATCCTGCGGACGGGACGTATGGGGTGCGGGTGCAGGACGGATACAATGCCGGCGACGCCAAGTCGCAAACGACTTACGGAAGCGGCAATTTGTCAGGAGTCGGGAAAGACGTGCGCTTTCAGTTGCCGGATCGGCTGCGGTTCGAGTTGGAACAAGGAGGGCGGATACAGAATCAAATGGCCAACATCCGTTTTGCGCCGGATGGCTCGATCGACGAAAACAGCTTGCATAGGGTGGTGATCCGGCAGGACGACGGCGACTGGACCGCCATCGTGCAATCGGAGAATCAGTTGAACTATGTCATCGATCAGAAAACAGATGCTCGGACGACGGTCTCGCGGTAGCCGCGGATCGCAAGCCGGCTTCACGTTGGCCGAGGTGCTGGCCGCGATGCTTTTCATGGCCATTGTCATCCCGGTGGCGATGGAGGGCCTCAGGATCGCCAGCCGCGCCGGTTCGGTTGCCGGACGCAAAGGTGTGGCGGTTCAGTTGGCGGACAGCAAGTTGAACGAGTTGATTGTAACGGGCCAATGGCGCAACACCGGTCAGGGCGGAACCTTCGGCGAACAGTGGCCGGGATATCGGTGGGCGATAAAAAACGAACTTTGGAGCGAAGGCGCGATGCGACTCATTACGGTCGAAGTCACGTACCCGGCGCAAAACCAGGAGTACAGCGTGCGGTTGAGCACGTTGGTGCAGGACACGATTTAATGACACACCGAAGCAACAACAGGAAGTATTCAGGCAACCACGGCTTCACCCTGATGGAGCTGCTGATCGCCACCATGATTGCTGCGGTGGTGCTGGCGGCGATGAATACCGCTTTTTATGCCGCACTGCATTTGAGATCGAGCACGTCAAGCGCTGTCGAGAATAGCATCCCGTTGAATCATGCTGTCTCGATTCTCAAGGCAGACCTGCGGGGTATTCTCATCACGGGCGGGTTGATGGCTGGTTCCATCGAAAGTCCGGGGACGGAAAACGTCAACAACCAGCCGACCCTGCTCGATATTTGCACGACGACCGGTGCGATCCATGACGAGCTGCCATGGGGGGATGTGCAAAAGGTTTCCTATCTTTTGAGAAATCCGGTGGGCGTTTCCCGTCCCGTCGGCCAGGATTTGATCCGCGCCGTCACCCGCAACCTGCTGGCTTCCGTCCAGCCCGACCTTTCGGAGCAGGCCCTCTTGAGCGGCGTCAGCTCCCTGCAGTTCTCATTCTACGATGGCGCCAATTGGCAGACCACTTGGGATTCGACCACGGCAGCCACGCCGACACCGCGGGCAATCAAGGTCGAGATCGAGTTCGCCAAGGACGATTCCGGTCGGCAAGGCAGATTGCCGATTGAGATCGTCGTTCCGGTGGTCGCGCAGGAACTTACCAACAGCGTGACGGCGTCCGGGAGCGCCGTAGGGAGTGGAGGAGGAGGATGAACACCTTCAATTCCACACTGCATCGAGTCCACAAGAGTGCGTCACGGCGGAGCGCGTCGGTCCTGGTCATTGTGCTTTGGATTGCCTTTGGCTTGGTGAGCATCGCACTCTATTTCGGGCAGTCGATGCTGTTCAATCTTCACGCCGCCGATAATTATGAAGCCAGTGTCGAGGCCAACCAAGCCATCGAAGGTGCCGCCCGATACATCAGTTTCGTGCTGACCAATCTACAACAGCAGGTCCAGACGCAGGGCACCAACATGCCGGGCATCCTGATCATGCCGGGCAACATTCAAGCCTATTCACCGCAGTCGGGCCAGACGCCGTACACCCAAACCTATCAGGGCGAGGAAGTGCCGGTCGGCAACGCGAGATTCTGGCTGATCGGAAAAGATACCGGAGGAACTTCGAACATCACCAGTGGCCTGCCGACTTTCGGGCTTGTCGATGAAGCGTCGAAGCTGAACATCAACACGGCCACACTGGACATGCTGGAAGCTCTGCCGTTCATGACGCCTGACGTAGCGGCCTCCATTCTCAACTGGAGAAACTCCGCCGCGAATGTGACCGCCGGCGGGGCGGAATTGGAGTACGGGATGTTGAACCCGCCTTACACCTGCAAGAACGCTCCGTTCGAGACCATTGACGAACTGAAGCTCGTGATGGGCGTGACCACGGACATGTTGTATGGCGCGGACCTCAACCTGAATGGCATTCTCGATCCGAATGAGAACAACCAGAATACCTTTCAGACCGGCGGCAACCTCGACGGCGGGTTGAACGCCGGGATTCTGGAATACGTCACCGTTTACAGTCGCGAACCCAATATCCAAGCCGATGGCTCGGCCCGCGTCAACATCAGCAGCATCAGCAGCAGTGGTGCGGGTTCGTTGCGGACGGTGTTGCAGAACGCGCTTAGCGCTCAGCGGGCGAGTCAAATCCTGCAGCAAGCGGGGGTTGGAGTCGGCCCGGGCGCGACCTTTGGAAGCGCTCTGGAGTTCTACATCCGCAGCGGGATGACTGCCGATGAGTTTGCCCAGGTTGCGGACGCTCTGACGACGACGAACGCCAGTTATATTGCCGGCTTGATCAATGTGAACACCGCACCTGCCCCGGTGCTGGCTTGTGTGCCCGGTATCGGCGTGGACAATGCGCAGACGCTCGTCACCTATCGGCAGACGCACCCGGATCAACTGGCAACCGTAGCATGGGTGACCCAGGTTTTGGGAACGACAGCCGCCATCCAGGCCGGCCCGTACATTACGGCGAAGAGTTATCAATTCACCGCCGATGTCGCCGCCGTCGGCCATTATGGGAGGGGATACCGGCGGACTGTGTTTGTTTTCGACACGAGTGGCGGAGAGCCGCAAATCATTTACCGTCGCGACATGACTCAACGGAGTTGGGCGCTCGGCAACGCGCGACAAAAGTGGCAACTGACGAGGAAGATGTGATGGCGCTGGATTTCTTAAATCTGCTGAAATCGCGCGGATCGTCCCTGATGGGATTGACGCTGGAGGGGCGGCGACTCGAGGGCGTCGTCCTTCGCCGCGGCAAAGGCGCGCTTGAGGTCGAGCGGTCATTCGAAATATCGCTCTCGCTGGATCCATTGACCAACGATCCCAAGCTGGTTGGGCAGGAGATTCGCAATCGCCTGGATGAAGCCGGGGTGCATACAAGTCAGTGCGCCGTTGGTGTTCCCTTGAATTGGGCGATGACCTTGCAGACGAAATTGCCGGAAATCCCCGACGAAGATGTCACCAGCTTTCTCGGCATCCAGGCGGAAAAGGGGTTCCCCTACGGACCCGAGGACTTGTCGATTTCGACTTCGCGATACCGCTCCTCGAAGGCCGGGCAATATGCCATGCAGGTCGCCATTCCCAAGAACTACCTGGCGCGTCTGGAAGAGGTTCTCATCGCCGCCCGGCTTAAACCGGTCCACTTTTCGTTGGTTATTGCCGCGTTGCAGCCGCCCCGAAGTGAGGGATCGGAAGGCATCCTCGCGCTGGCAGCCGGTGAAAACAATGTTGACCTTCAAGTGACGTGCGGCGGTGGAGTGGTCGCCTTGAGAGCCTTGCAGGGTGCAATTGAAATGGACGGCGCCAAGCGACAGATCGATACCGATTTGCTCGTCAGGGAAATCAGGCTCACCCTTGGACAACTGCCCAAAGAATTCAGCGAGATGATCACCAAAATCAGGGTGTTCGGGCGCTCAGAATGGAGGCAGGCGTTGGCCGATGCGATTGCGCCCAACGTAAAACGTCTGGGCCTGCAGCTTGAAGTTCGGTCGGCTCTCCAAGCGGACGGAGTTGGCACGGCGGTTCCTGCGCAGGAAAACGCTCCGCCAGCGCTCGTGATGGCAGCGCGGTGCCTGAACGGGGAGGCTTCCGGTTTTGAGTTCCTGCCTCCCAAGGTAAGCAAGTGGACGGAGTTGACTTCCAAGTTCTCGTCACGCAGAATCCTTTGGGCCGGTGCTTCGGCAGGAGCGGCCATTGTTTTGTTTGGCGGAGCGTTTCTGGTGCAGTATGTGAGGCTTTCCTTGCTGGAATCACGCTGGCGCGTCATCGAGCCAAGGGTGACGCAAATCGAGGGGATTCAGGACAATATTCGGAAGTTTCGGCCGTGGTCTATTGATTCGCGCCGCGGATTGGCGATCCTGCGTAAACTCACGGAAGTGTTTCCCGAAGACGGAGCGGTTACGGCAAAGACGATCGAGATTAGAGACCTTTCTGAAGTCTCGTGTTCCGGCATTGCGCAGGACAACCAGGCTTGGCTGAAGATGCGCGACCGGCTCCAAGCGGCGAGTCACGTCGGAAATGTACAGTTGCAGTCGATGATCGGCAGCAAGCCGCCGATGCGATTCACCTTTAACTTCCGCTGGACGGAGGGAGGCAACCGTGAGAATTGACAACCGTCAAAAGGTCTTGGCGATTGTTGCGATCAGCGCTGTGGCGGTTCTGGCTGCCGATAGGCTGCTCATCACACCGTTGACTGGCCTTTGGAGGGAGCGCACCCGCCGGATTTACGAGTTAAGGGACGACCTTGAGAAAGGAACTTCTCTGCTGGCGCGAGAGCAAGCGATCCGAGACCGATGGGACAGAATGCGGAAGAGTGCGCTGCCCACCGACGTCTCGGCGGCAGAAAGCAAAGTCCTCACGGCCGTGGAACGTTGGACAAAAGCGAGTGGGATCACCTTTACCTCCATCAAACCGCAGTGGAAACAGAACGCCGACGATTACAAAACGCTCGAATGCCGGATCGACGCCACTGGAGATATGGAGTCCCTCACGCGATTCGTTTACGAACTGGAGCGCGACCCGCTGGCTCTGCGAGTGGAGGATCTCGAACTTGCGGCCCGGGATGATGGGGGGCAAAAACTTTCGCTGGGAGTCCGTTTCACCGGTCTGGTTCTGACGGGGGAACAAGGATGAATCCTTCAAGCTGCAAAGAAGCGGCGGGCAACTGGATTGCGTGGCTTCTGTTCGCGCTCGTACCTGCTTGGGCATTCCTGCCTTCCGTGGCGAATGCGGCGGCCACAAACAGCCCTCCCAATGTGACGGCTACAAACAGTCCTCCGAAAGCGGTGGCTACGAACAGCCCTCCGTCGGCAGTTTCTTTCGAAACATTCAGAATCATTGCGCAGCGGAACATTTTCAACCCCAACCGCTATGCGGGAAGGTCGGGCGGCCCGCGCAATCCCCGCCAGATAGCGAGAGCGCCTGGCTTCGCCCTGGTCGGCACCATGATTTACGAAAAGGGAGCTTTCGCCTTTTTCGATGGGACCGACTCACAATACAAGAAAGTTCTTAAACTATCCGACACCATCGCGGATTACCGAGTTGCCGAAATCGCTCCCAGCTACGTCAAGTTGGAAACCAGCGGCAACCAGACAACATTGCCCGTGGGGATGCAGATGAAAGAGATCGATGGAAAGTGGGAGTTGACAGAAGGAACAGAATCTCTCGGAAGATCGTCAGATACCCCAAGCGGTGCGCCCGCTTCTGAAACGACAACCGAGGCGAGTTCAGAAACCAGCTCAGGCGGCGGCAGCGGTGCCGATGCGATCCTGAGAAGGCTGATGCAACAGCGTGAAAAGGAGTTAGAGAAATGAATACCACCAGAATCCATACATTGCTGCTCTGTCTGGCCGTGGGGACAGGGACTTTCGCAGCATTCGCCGCCCGGGCTGCTGAGGAGCAAGCGCCGGGCACAACGAACGGCCCTGTTGCCGAGCCGGCAAGCGTTCAGCCGCAAGCTCCCGCTCAACCGGTGGAGCAGAAACCAGTCGCCATTGAACAGCAGTCTGCTGCGACCAAGGAACCGGGCGAACAACCAGCGACGAACACGGTTGTTTCAGCAACAGCACCGGCCGGGGTGGAGGGGATTCACCTCAACTTTCGCGGCGCGTCGCTGGAGACGGTGCTGAAGTATCTGAGTGAAGCGACGGATTTCGTCATCAACGTCGCGCCGGGGACCGACCTGAAGGCCAGGGTCGATGTGTTGAGCACTCGGCCGCTCAGCAAGGACGAAGCGTACGATCTGCTCAGTACCGTGCTGAATCAGAATAGACTTGGGATGGTTCGCGAGGGCCGGACACTGACGATTATGAATAAGGATAACGCCGCAACGGCCGACATTCCGGTCACCACAGGCAGGGATGCGGACAAGATTCCCAGAACCGATGAAATGGTCACGCATATCATCCAAGTCCGCTATGCGAATGCCCTGCAGTTGACCAGTGTCCTGCAACCGCTCCTTCCGTCTTACGCCAAGCTGACGGCAAACGAAAGCGCCAATGCCCTCGTTCTCACCGCCACGCGGGCCGATGTCCGCAGAATGGTGAGAATCGTCGAAGCACTCGACACCTCCATTTCCAGCATCTCGACCGTCCGCGTCTTCCCGTTGAAATACGCCGACGCGAAGCAACTGGCCGATACGATCCAGCAATTGTTCCAATCACCTACCAGCCAACAGAATAATAATGCCATGCAACGGTTTTTCCGCAACCGCGGCGGCGGTGGCGGTGGCTTTGGTGGCGGCCAAGGGGGTGGTCAAGGAGGCAGTGCGGATCCGTCGCTGGGCACTGGAGACAACGTGGCGCGGCAGGTGGCCTCGCGTGTCGTGGCGGTGGGGGACGACCGCACGAACTCGTTGATCGTCAGCGCACCGGACGAATACATCCCGACGATTGCACAGTTGGTTCAAGAAGTCGATGTCAGTGCAACTGACGTCACGGAACTGCGCGTGTTCCATCTGGCCAACGCCGATCCCCAAGAGACGGTCGACCAGCTTGCGCAACTGTTCCCGGATTCGACCAAGAGTGGCCAACAGAATCAACAGTTCCAGTTTGGTGGCGGCAGAGGTGGTCCTGGATTCTTCGGCGCCCAAGCCGCCCAAGCGAGCGCCGCGGCCGCCAGCAGCAATCGGATGAAAAAGATGGGCCAAGTGGTTGCGGTCGCGGACAATCGCACCTCGTCGGTCATCGTCAGCGCGGCGAGCGACTTGATGCCCCAAATCGCCGAGATGATTGCGCAGCTCGACGAGGATGCTTCCAAGAAACAGAATGTGTACGTCATTCCGCTGGAGAACGCGGAGGTAACGGACGTTTTGCCGGTCCTGCAGGATATGTTTAACAAGAACACCACCACGCGAAACAATGCCAGCCGTACGACCCAGACCGGTAACAATGCGCTCAGCACTCGAACGCAGAATAACAATCAGAATCAGGGCCGAACGACGACCGGCAGCACTGGGACGCGAACGGGCAGCAGTACGGGATTCTAAAATGATCAAGGTGTCTGACAAACAAGACGAAGCGAGGCAAACATGACTACCAAACGTTCACAGTTGATGAAGATTCTGACCTGCATTCTCGGTTTCTGCCTGTGCGGCGCGCTTCGAGTATGTGCGCAGGTGCAGCGGGGGACTGGATCGTCAAGCAGTACGAGCCGACCCTACGTCCCGAACGGTACGATCGGGGACGCGGTTATTTCCGCGGACACCGACACCAAACAGATCACTGTCATTGCAGACGAGGAGACGGCTCGGTATGTCCGCCAAGTGATCCATGGCTTGGATCGCCCGAAGCCTCAAGTGCTCATCAAGGTCGTTTTCCTAGAAGTCACATACAATAATACTTCGGATATCGGCATTGAAGGCTCAATCACCCGCAAACTCAGTCCTTCGATGACCGGAATGGCATCCAACGTATTCGGGGCTGGATTGATAGGGGCCGTGCCGCCGGGCGCCGGTCTCTACACTATCCTAGGGAACGACTTTCAAGCGACCTTGCGGGCGATTTCACAAGCCGGCAAGACCGAGGTCTTGTCCCGCCCGTCCATTCTCACCCGCAACAACCAGCAGGCCACGATCAATCTCGGTCAACTGGTTCCGATCATCAGCGGCACACGCATCGACACACAAAACAACCAGATCAACACATTCAACTATCAGACTGTCGGGATCAGTCTGCAGGTGACACCCTTCATCACCCCGGACGGTATGGTGGAGATGATTCTTACGCCGTCAATTTCCCAGCTTGCAGATAAATCTCAATGGATTCCTACCTCCAGCGGGCCGGCTGGCACCGTCCTCTCCCCGGTCATTAACTCGCGCTCGGCCGATACAGTAGTGGTGGTTCCAGACGCACAGACGGTTGTCATCGGCGGTTTGATGGAGAACAACAAACAGAGCACCGATAGCAAAATCCCCATCTTGGGCGATATCCCGTTGATCGGCAACGCATTCAAGCGACAGATTAAGAATTATACGAAGACCGAACTCATCATCTTCTTGACCCCGCACATCGTTAATGCACCAGAGCAGTTGGCTGGGTTGTCAGCAAGTGAACGGGCAAACTCGGCATTGACGCCCAAGGCCTTCACGGAACGGGAACTGGACCGGTTTCTCGACACCGTGCCGGTAAAGGGCGGCGCCTCGCCTACTGGTAATGCTCCCAAGAATAACAACAAGGCCAATAGCCAACCTTCGAAGAGTCAAAAGTAAATGACTGAATCAGAAGCGATTTTTACCTCGCGCATCAGGAAGCGGACGCCGCTGGTGTATGGGTTCTTGCTGGTGGTGTGGGTGATGGTCATTGCTTGGCAGGTTTTGGAGCACCGCCGGGTTACGGAGTCCGAGCGGACAGCGTTGAGGAATCGCGCTCACGACATCGCCACGACGCTTGGTGTGGTCGTCCGTTCGCTCAGACGCTTCCAAGGGATTGTCTCGCAGGAACGACTGGAGGCCGCGTTAAAAGAACTCGCGCGGTCGGGCGAACTGATGTCCGTCGTGCTCTTGAACGCCTCCGACGAAGTGGTCGCTTCGGCTGGCAAACCCATCGACATAGATCTCGTGAAGGGCACGGTTCAGCAGGGAGAGCGCTGGGATAAGAAGAGTCTGACCAAAGTGTACTCGGTTGATTTGGGCGCCAGTGTAACACCGGAAGGCGCGACGAATCTTCCGACGATTGTACTCCCGCCGCGTGACGCGACCAATACCGTCCGCAATCTCGGCAGAGGATTCCCGCGCTCAGAGATGAGGCCGGACGAGACCGGCTCTTCGAATGTCGTCAGCGGCGTAGTCACCAGCCGGAATGAGGGCGACCACAATCCGGCGGATCGAGAGGGGCCACGGTTTTTTCCGCCGCCGCCGCCGGATGAGGGCGACCACAATCTCGGGGATCGAGAAGGCAGACCGCGAGATGATGGGGGCCGCAATCCAAGGGGTCGAGGGGGCAGACCACCTTTCGGACGCCCATTTTGGATGGATGAGAACGAATATCGGTCGCTGATTGAAAAGAGAGGGCTGCATGGTCTGGTGATGGCCATGTCCACGGAGTCCGTTCGAGCGGCATCGAGCCAGGATCTTTGGCTGCGGTTTATCATCGCCTTGCTTGCGAGCGTTTCCGTTTTTGGTCTCGGTTTCGCCTGGCGGAATCTCGTAAAATCCTCGGAATTACAGATGCACCTGCTTCGCGCCAGCGAAATGAACTCCTACCTGAGAGAAATGAACGTGGCAGCGGCCGGACTTGCTCATGAGACGCGGAATCCGCTGAACATCGTTCGCGGCTTGGCGCAAATGATTTCCAAGGAACCCAGTGTCTCGGAAGAAACCAAGATAAAGTCGCACCAAATCACGGATGAGGTGGATCGTGTAACCGCCCAGATGAACGAGTTCATCAACTACTCCCGTCCGCGCGAAGTGCGGCGGGCGCCTGTCGTGTTGAGTGCGGTCATTGGCGACGTCGTCCGTGCGCTCCAAAGCGATGTCGAGGACAAAGCCGTCCTACTGAAGATCGAGGGGGAGAGCCTTACCGTGGATGCGGACGAGCAGTTGCTCCGGCAAGTTCTTTTTAACCTCGTGATCAACAGTGTTCAGGCGGTCGATCCGCACGGGGAGATTCAGATTGTTTCCCGGAAGTCCAGTTCGACGGAAGCACAGCTTGAGGTTCGAGATAACGGCCCTGGTGTCCCTCCAGAACTCCGCAGCGAAGTTTTTAAACCGTATTTCACCACCCATCCGAAGGGGACGGGTTTGGGACTGGCGGTCGTTCAGCAAATCTGCTTGGCGCACGGCTGGGATATCGAATATGTCCCGAACGAATCCAATGGAGCAGTCTTTCGCCTCAGCCGTCTGGAGCTGACTTCCAAAAACGGGATGAAAACCTGAAGATTCATGTCGCCCAAGACCAACCAACAATCGCCCAAAACCGCCCGGATTCTGATCGTAGATGACGACGCGGGGCAGCGGAGCCTGCTGGATTCATTCTTAAGGGGTCAAGGGTTCGAGACGATCCCGGTCTCATCGGGTGAACGAGCGCTCGAAGTCTTGGGCCAACAAGACATCGCCATGATGATCTCCGACGTGCGGATGCCCGGCATCTCGGGCTTGGAAACGCTCCGACGGGTGCGCAAGGAACGCCCCACTCTGCCCGTCCTGCTGGTCACCGCTTACGCGGACATTCGGGACGCGGTCCATGCGATGCGCGATGGCGCCGTGAATTACCTGGAGAAACCAATCGACCTGGACGAACTGCTGACCTCGGTTCGCACCGCCGCGGGTCTCGAGGGCGCGGTCTCCGTGAAAGTCGGCGGGAACCGGCAACTATCGGATTTCATCGTGGCGAAAAGCCCGTTGATGCAGGCCGTGTTCCGGGATGCGTCCCTGGTCGCCTCTTCGGAGACCCGGATCCTGATCACCGGCGAGAGCGGCGTTGGCAAGGAAGTGGTCGCGGATGTCATTCACGAGTGGAGTCCCCGGTCGTCCGGGCCACTGGTCAAGGTGAATTGCGCGGCGATTCCCGAGACGCTCCTCGAGAGCGAACTGTTCGGCCATGAAAAAGGGGCGTTCACCGGCGCCCATGCGCAGCGGATCGGCCGGTTCGAGGAAGCCAACGAGGGCACGATCCTGCTCGATGAAATCGCCGAGATGTCGCCCGCCCTGCAGGCGAAACTGCTGCGCGTGTTGCACGATGGCCGGTTTCAACGCGTGGGATCGAACAAGGAACTGCACACCAACGCCCGCATTCTCGCGTCAACCAACCGGGACCTGGAAGAACAGGTCGAGAGCGGGAAATTCCGCGAGGATCTGTATTACAGGCTCAATGTGATGGAGATCTGCGTGCCGCCGCTCCGGGAACGTCTCGAAGACATTATGCCGCTGGCCAACCTGTTTGTGACCCGGTACACCAATCGAAAGGCAAGGTTCGCCCCCGGGGTCGCCCCGTTGCTGGAAGGATACAAATGGCCCGGCAACGTCCGGGAACTTCGCAACGCCATCGAACGAGCGGTCCTTCTCTCCCACGGCGACGTGGTGTTTCCCGAACACCTCCCGACGCGGGTCCAGCAGGTTGCGGACAAGTCCTCAGAACAGGAGGTCATCCAGGCCACGAGGTTGGAGGACGTCGAAAGAAAGGCAATTCTCCAAGCCTTGCGCGAACACAATTTTAACCGGACAGCCGATAAGTGCCTCAATACGATTGACATACTGCCGGGCGGCAAGCGGTAAGTCTTTATAACGCCGGATATCGGAGGTCGGACACTGCCATCCCGGTACCTCTTCATATACCGGCTGGCACCGTTCCAGCGCATTGATATTGCTCGGAACATAATCTATCTTTTTACCGTCGAGGAGGTAATTAGTACATATTTTTAACTTAGGCAGGGTATCCAGAATATCCAGCCGCGTGATAACTGCTCCACT
>JBEKFI010000015.1:0-42086 GCA_050013395.1 Verrucomicrobiia bacterium
AGCTTTGCCATCACCCCTTTCGGCCTGCACCTGGGCTCGACCCTGCTGGTGGTGGGAGTGGCCCGCCTCTTTAACCAGCGTCTGCCCCAGCAGCGATTCGGCCTCCAGGCGGCGGCCTGCCTGCTGGCCATGGTCCTGCAAGAGGTCTTCCTGCAGACGAGTCTCATCACCCTGGGCTACGCAGGCGGACTGGCCTGGGGGCAACTGTATCATCACGCCGTGGAAATTCTGTTGACCGCGGTCCTGGGGCCGTTGATGTGTTTACTGGTGCTTGGATTGGAAAGATTTTTGGGCCGCTACGGTTGGCGCCCCAGGAGCCAACAGCCCGATTTTTACCAGCCTCTGGCATAATGGCGGGGGAGCTGTCTCCCTGGCCGATTCAAGGCGCACGGATTACTGCGGCCTCCCGGCAAATACCAGGCAAGACTTATCAAGACGAGACCACCGACTGAGAGTGCCATGGCCCGCCCCAAGCTGAATCTGCAAGAAAACTCTTTTGGGAACTTTAAGTTCCTGGGAGATTCCACCGGCGGCGCCATGCCCCCGGATGAACAGGAGCGGGTGCGGCGCAATTTTTCCGTGGTGGCCCTCATTGTCCTTGGCCTCTTCGCCCTCCTGTTCCTGCTCGTGTACGCCCGCGTGGTGTGAGATTGGCTCAGAACTTCAACTTCTCTGTCTCAAACACGACCACGTCGTAGTCGATGAGTTGGTCGAGCCTGGCCACTGCGTAGGAACCGCGCTGCTCGACCGGAAGTTCGACGCCGTCCGAAGCCCGCCAAACGTGGCGAACCCGCGTCCCTTCATCGCAACGAACGCTGATGCGGATTCCGTGGAGTGGGACCAATTCCGAAAACAGCCGTTCTCCGCCGGTGAGGTTGATGCAATGGACCATGAGCCGTCCCGGCGAACGCCGCAAGGAGGTGTGCAATGTCGGCGGTCCCTCGACGCGCACCGGTGGCTCTGTTGCGGCGGCCCACTGGACGGTGTCGCGGATCAGCACCGCCAAATCGGGGAACCGTGACTGCCAGAAGGCGCGTCCGATCGGCGTCGCGAAGTAGACGGTTCGGCCGGCGCCGGGATTCTGGTTGACCACCAGGATCGGGTCATCCGGATCTTTCTGTTTGGGATAGGCCCAGCCCTCCGGAAAGACCTGAAACGGCGCGGCACGATCCAGCACCACTCTGGCCAATCCTTGCGTTGAAACCGGACAAAACCAACCGCTGAGGGGCAACAACCCGGCCTCACGCACGCCGGCAAGCACAGGATGATCAACGCACGTCTTCACGTACGATTGGACCGAGCCGCGCTGCTCGCCGATGGCCGGTTTGGGTTCGCCCTGAAATCGGACACCCAGCAGTTCCCCGAGCGAAGAGTTGTTTCGCCGTTTGCCGTCCGCCTCGAATCGGCCGACCTCGTACGTGGCGACCAGGCCACCGCCTCTGTTGACGTACCGGGTCAACGCTTCGGCGGTTCCTTCACCCAGACAGGCCACGTTCGGCAGAACCAGCGCACGGTAGCGACTGAGAGTCTGCGGCGTCAGGGTGCGGGTTGAAATTATGTCGAACGGAATGTGGGCACGGTCCAGGGCTTCTTCGATTCCGCGGAATTCCTGTACCAGACGGGTATCGGCCTCATCGTTCCCGTAAAACATCAGCGAGTCATGGTCATAGACAAGCGCCACCTCGGCTGCGGATTCGTCGCCCTCATAAAGATCACGATGCTGATGGATGAAACCGTACAACTCTTCCATGGCGCGAAATCCGCGCTTGTCTTCGTGCACGGCCGGTGGTCCGCCGGAGAGATTGACCATGGGCGTTCCGCCGTGGGCGGCGACCTGCGCCAGATACACTTTCTGTTCCGCAGCGGGAACGGCGATCCGCCGCCACGGCCACGCGTAGAAGTACGATGCCACAACCCAGATCGGCTTGCCGCTGACGCTGGTCAGGTGCCGGGCCGTCTCCGCCGGCCAGCGCAAGTATTGCCATTCGGCTGTTGCCTGGGGCTGTGCGTTCCTTGCCCGGGTCTGCACTTCCACCTGCACGGCATCCTGAATTTGTGCGAGACGCTCGATGTCCAGCGAACTGGCAATCGTCCATCCCGGATCGCCAAAGTCGGTCGAATTACCCATGACCGGCAAACCCGGACGGAGGGAATGCACGATGTCCACCAAATGCTGGACGACCCGGGCGGTCTGCTCGGTGCGCCAGCGGATGAACGTGCGCCAATCAGGATTGTTCCAGTCGCGAACGGTGGGAATCTCCTTTCCGGTTGCCGCGGCGTACGCTTTGCGGCACGCGGCGCAGCAGCAGGGTTCTTTGAGGAACCCGTAGCTCGCCCCGCCGAACTTCATTCCGTCCATGTCGTACCGGGACAGAATCTCCGCCACCATCTGTCGGGAATATTCCTGCACGTAACCGGCCATGATACAACTGGCGTAGAGACCGTCGGCGCGCTGGACCGGCTTGCCCTTGGCGTCAACCACCGCCCATTCGGGGTGCGCTTTGAGGGCTGCTTCCGTCAGCATGCCCAGGTCGATCATGGGGACGGCCTTGATCCCGTACCGGTGCGCGGCCCGAACGATGTCTCCCGTCAAATCCCTGCCACCGAGCCACGGGCTGACGCGTTGGTACTCCAACCGTGTTGGGTAGGTCGTGACATATCCGCCCGCAAAGAAACTGAAGTAATCCACGTGGAGCCGTGCGAATTCTTTCGCCATGGCCTCGGCATCGAAATCGCGGCAGTCGACGTCGCGAATGGTCATGTGGATGCCGCAGTTGCGACGCAGAATCCAGTCGTAGCCCGAACCGGAGCGGTCACTGACGGGTGGCGGTTGAGTAGCCGGCGTCTGAGCCGTCACTGTCGATGCGACGGCGAGCAGGGTCGCCAGCACGAGCAGGCGGCAAAAGAACCGGGTCATGAGGAAAACCACTATCGGCCAACCGCCGGGCACAGTCAATACCGCCGGGCGCTGCTTGAGGACGAGTGGAAATCCCTGCATCGGCTGAGCGTCCAACTCAAGCTCGCCGTCCTGCTCTGCCGCTTCGCTCTTCTGTTCCTCCTCGTCTACGCCCGCGTGGTGTGACCTACGCCGCTCGTTGTCATTCCGAGCTTGTCGAGGAATCTCCGTAATCGGTACACTGCCGACGACCGTGAAGCCAAGAACAAGGAGTACTCCGTTCGCGATCTCTCTGGATCAACTTTCGGCACAGCCTTGGAACTTCTCTGGTGGTGAGAATCGCGAAATCTTCGACAGGATGGAGACGGTCGGTGAGCCTCTCGCTAAACTTACTCAGAGGTTCGGGACGGGTGTGCAGACAGGCGCGGATCGTGTGCTCATTCTCACGCCAGAAGGTGTCAAAGCTAAAGGTTTTGAGGCTTCTCTCGTTCGATGCGTGATCAAGGGTCAAGATGTTCGACGTTACCATACGTCATCGGGCGAGCATGTCCTTCTGTTCCCGTATCGCGTTGAAAATGACGAATTCGTCATCCTCACTGAGACCGAACTGAAGCAGGCAAATTGCGTTTACGCATATCTGAGCGAGAACCGAGAAAAACTGAACAAGCGAATCTGGTTCGAGAAAACGGCGGAAGAACTGTCGGGGCAATGGTATGGCATGATGTATCTCGATTCGCAACGCTCTTTCGCGGCGAAGCACCTCTTGACGCCATCGTTGAGCGACAGGTCGAACTTCTCTCTTGGAACGGGCGATTTGTTTGTGACCGGCACTGCTGGCGTCACCTCGATTATCCCGAAGAACGGCGAGCCAGAGGATATTCTGTATCTGCTGTCCTTGCTCAATTCCAAGTTGGTGAGCTTTTACGCGGTGAACCACAGTCCACCCTTTTCCGGCGGCTATTTCAAGTTCAGTGCTCCTTATTTGAAACAGCTTCCCATCCGCCGCATCGCGTTCGCCACTCCGCCGCCTGATCGCAAGCGACTGGTGGCGAAAGAGCGCGAACTTTACGAGCGCGGGCTAACAAAGAACACCGCTGACGCCGTGCTCGATTTCGTTGAGAAGCAACTGGCCGAGAAGCCTGCCCCGAATCAGTCGGGGCGCACCGATGTGATTCACGACCTGCTGGCGTTTCTGGCCGAGCAGATGATGGCGCTGAACAAGGACAAGCGGACAACCGCCAAACAATTCCTGACCGACCTCAAAGATTTCCACGGCATCGAGCCGCGCACCCTGACGCCGAAGACGAAGCTCGACGAGTTCTGGAAGCTCCAAGCCGGTGAGGTGTTCGCCCATCTCCGCGCCAACAAGCTGCGCTTGAAGGAAGCCGACGAGGAGAAACTCCGCAAACGGTTTCTAGATTCACAGAAAATGCTCGGTCCGCTCGAAGCCAAAATCGTGTTCACCGACCGGCTCATTGACCAAATCGTCTATCGTCTCTACGGCCTCACGGAAGCGGAGATCAAGATTGTTGAAGAGAGCGGCGGTAAATGATGCAGCTCACCCCTACATCCGTTCGATGTCTTCCAACGCCTTCTTCACGCGCAGGAAGTGGGCGGCGATGGATGTGGACGCCACGCGGATAGGAGGGGTTGAGAGCGGCGGAGAATGGCTCTCAGCTTTCAGCCACGAAAGGGATCCCGAGTAGACCTCACTTCTCGACACGCGACGAAGAACTGTTTCTGAATTGTAGGCCGCTTCTGCGAAGCGGCGGAATCTTTCGAAAAACTCGCCGACTCGCAGAGTCGGCCTGCGTCAATCCGCGTGAGGTTCGGCACTCAGCACAGGCTTTGCGGTTGGTCACGGCGCGGTTTCGATCAGGTCGATGTGGTCGGGTTTGGCTTGTCCCAAACCGGCCTCGCCGGCGGTGGCGATGTGACTGGCGAGCGGGCCGATGGCCGTGACCTTTGCTTCGCTACGTTTGGTTTCGAGAAGTTTCAGGCAGGTCGCATCGATGGCAACGGGATCGCGGCTGAAGTATAGCCCGCCGTACGGCCATGAGAATTGCGGTTTGAAATTCGGCCCGCCGGCGTATCCTCCAATCAGCGCATCGCAAATGTTGAGCACCAGTTTGCGGCGGATTACGGGCGTGGCGCAAATGGCCGGAATCGATGGATCGCCTTTCTGACCGAACATCTCGAAGCGCCGATTGTTGTCCACCGCGTTGACCGTGATGTTGTAGAGGCAACCGGCCAGCCCGCAAGCGTCGTTGTCCTGCAACACGGGCACGTTGATGAGCTTGGTGACCGTCTGCGTGAGCAGCTTCGGCAAATGCGAACGTGTGCTCAACGCCGTGTCTTCCTTGCCGAACAACAGATCACCCCAGATCAGTTTCCCGACCAGCTTGCTTTCGTAGAAGGTTTCCGGGTCCCAGCCCCGCTCAGAGCGGGGCGAGCCCGTGTCGGGGATGATGGACAAGACGCGAAACGACGGCAGGCGAGACGCCTGCCCCACTATATAGCCTGCGGCCCGCATTTTCGTCGCGTCGCGATCCCAGACCACGATGTTGGTGGGGTCGACGCCTGCGCTGCGCAGGCCGTCCACGATGGCGTCCACGACGGCGGGCCGCGTCGCCTGCAACGATGCGCCCTGCGTGTTGATTTTGATACCGACGACATCGTTGCTGGAGGCAAACATTCGCCATGCGGCGGCATCGTCGGCATGGCCGGTCAGCATCTTCATTCCCGCCGTCACCATTGCGCGGACTTTGGAGGCGTCCGCCGTGAAACCGGTCACGGCGCTCGGATCGCGCACCAACACCACACGGCTCTTGGAGATGCTGCCGCCGGTTCCGACGCTTATGTCGGAGTTCGTCGCCTCGCCCCAAACCACGGCGGCGTTCAGTGCCAATGCAGCAGCGATGAACGCGGCGATTTCCCGTGCGTTTTTCACGCTGAGCATCATGGCAGAGGCGCTGATAAATGCAAGGGGGGTGAAATTGCCCTAAGGATTCTTGTTGTTGTAGCTGCGCTCCGAAAGCTTTCGGAGCGCCGCTACATCGAGGCGGCCGAAATCATCGGAATCGCCGGTCGCCCCGAATGCTTTCGGGGCTCCCACGATTTCAGAACGCCCGGTCAGAACTCCATCGAGAGCGGGAACTCGGCGTTGGGCTTCGTCTTCTTGAGCTTCTCGACGACCAGCCTTGACACCGTCACGCGCGCCGCACTACAAGAACGGCGATGCCCGCGACCAAGACTCAAGCCAGAGCAGTTTACCTAATCGGCGGTGACGACGAGTTTTCGATCAAGGAGGCCGCAGCCAGGCTCGCCGAGAAGCTGGCGCCGAAAGACGCCGGCGAGTTCGGCGTCGAGGTCGTCGAGGGCGACGCGCAGAATCAGGACGGGGCGCTGAAGGTTCTCGGTCGGGTGAAGGAGGCGCTGCAGACGGTCGGTTTTTTTGGCGGGGAAAAGCTGGTGTGGTTGAAGAGCACGGAGTTGCTGGCGGATAATCCGACGACGCGGGCCGAGGCGGTCAAAGAGGCGCTGGCTGATCTTGCTGATCAACTCAAACGCGGTCTGCCCGATGGCGTGCGGTTACTGATCAGCGCGGTCGGCTGCGACCGCCGCAAGACGATCTGCAGAACGGTCGAGAAATTCGGGGAGGTGCAGTTTTTCGAAGCGCCGGAGGAGGGACGCGGACACGGCGACGAGGAGATCGCGGCGTTTATCCAAGGGCGGCTGCGCGGGGAGCGTAAGACGATGGCGGGGGGCGCGTTTGAGGCGTTTCGCGGGCTGGTGGCGGCCGATCTGCGCGAGATGGCGAACGAGTTGGAGAAACTTTGTCTGTACGTGGGGAAGCGCGCCGAGATCACGGAGGCGGATGTGCGGGCAATTTGTTCCGCATCGCGTCAGGCCGTCATCTGGGAATTGACCGATGGGCTCGGCGCGCGGCAAGTGGTCAAGGCCGTCGCCGCGCTGGAGAACCTGCTGGCGACGGGCGAGCAGCCGATTGGCGTGTTGATGATGCTGGCGGGGCAGTTTCGGCTGATGCTGTTGATGAGGGATTTAATGGCGCGCAAGGTGATCGGCGTCAGCGACGGCTCGGGCGCGGGGTTTCAATTCGTCAAGGCGTTCGAGCGGTTGCCCGAAAGTCAGATCGCACATTTTCCGAAGACGAAGGAGGGTGGCCTGCCCAGCCCGTGGCGATTGTATCGGTGCGCGCTGGCGGCGCGGAATTTTTCCACGGCGGAATTGATTGGTGCGATGGATTTGCTTTTGGAAGCCAACCGTCAACTCGTTTCCACGCAGCTCGACGCGCGTCTGGTGCTGGGGGAAGCCGTCGCCAAGATCGCCCGGAAGCGGGCGGCCGTTTCTGTTTGAGACTTGTGCGGCGCCATGCTAAGCTACGCACCGCGGAATCTTTCACACGGTTTGGGAATCAGAACTTGGAGGAGTGGCCATGAAGAACAGACATTTCGCAGCGATGTGTGTATTGATAGCAGCGTTGGCGCTGACGCTCGCGACCAACGCGCAGGCCGACGACGGCGCGGTTACAAAAGCCGTCGCGGTGCTGTACCCGACGAGGGGCAGCAGCGTTAGCGGCACCGTTACCTTCACAAAAGTCGACAATGGCATCCGCGTCGTCGCCGATGTCGAGGGGCTGACGCCCGGAGAACACGGGTTCCACGTTCACGCCATCGGCGATTGCAGCGCGCCCGACGCGATGTCGGCGGGCGGTCACTTCAATCCAGATGGCCACCAGCACGCAGGCCCCGACGCGGAGAACCGTCACACGGGCGATCTTGGCAATATCACCGCCGACGCCAGTGGCAAGGCGCACTATGATCGCGTCGACGCGCGTCTTGCGCTTGATGGGCGCCACTCGATCGTCGGTCGCAGCGTGATCGTTCACGAGAAGGCCGACGACCTGAAATCGCAGCCCACGGGCAATGCAGGCGCGCGCGTTGCCTGCGGCGCGATCGGCATCGCCAAAGAGTGATGATCGAGCGCCGCTGACTGGTCTCAATTGTCGGTCGCCATCGGACACTGCGCGGTCATCAGCGAGGATACGCAGATCCACCTGCACTGTCACCCCGAGCGGTTCACGCCGACGCCGCCCAGCCGAGGTGGACCGGAGGTAAGCTTCCACACGCAAGTCCCGAAGCCGGGCCGCTACAAGGTTTGGGCGCAATTCAAACGCGGAGAGGAAGTGATTGTCGCCGACTTCGTGGTGAATGTTGAGAAATCCATCCTGCCACAGGGGCTTGTGAAGGTATTGCTTACCGATTAGTGGTAAGCTGCGATCATGAAAGATCCGATTTGCGGCATGGATGTCGCACCGAGGGACGCGGCTGGGTCGTGTGTGCATAACGGCGCGACGTATTATTTCTGCAGTACACACTGTCTGGAGAAGTTTCGGACCGCGCCTGCGCGGTATGTGAAGCGTGAAGCGTCGGAGCGTCGTGAGCGTAACAGCCGTCACGCTTCACGCTCTTCGCCCTACGCTCCCACGACCTACACCTGTCCGATGCATCCTGAAGTGCGGCAGCAGGGACCGGGTTCGTGCCCGAAGTGCGGAATGGATCTGGAGCCTGAGACGGTCAGCATCGAAGAAGAAGAAAGCCCCGAACTGCGTGATATGACCCGCCGGTTCTGGATCAGCCTGTGTCTGACAATACCGTTGTTGGTGATCGCGATGGCAGAGATGCATGGGTTGGGTTGGCTGCAGTTGGCGCTGGCGACACCCGTGGTGCTGTGGGGCGGTTGGCCGTTTTTCCAGCGCGGCTGGGCGTCGATCGTACATCGCAGCTCCAATATGTTCACGCTGATCGCCACCGGCACCGGCGTTGCTTACTGTTACAGCGTCGTGGCCGCGCTCGCGCCCAACATCTTTCCAGAGTCCTTTCGCGGTCATGGCGGCGCGGTCTCGGTTTATTTCGAAGCCGCGGCGGCGATCACGACCTTGGTGCTGATGGGACAGGTGCTGGAGTTGCGGGCGCGCCGCCGGACATCCAGCGCGATCAAGGCGTTGCTCGGCCTTGCGCCGAAGACGGCCCGCGTCGTGCGGGACGACGGCTCGGAAGTGGATGTTCCGCTTCAGGAAGTCAAAGTGGGTGACCGCATTCGTGTGCGGCCCGGTGAAAAGGTGCCGGTGGACGGTGTCGTTCTCGAAGGAACGAGCGCCGTGGATGAGTCGATGGTGACGGGTGAACCGATTCCCGTGGAAAAGACGGCGGGCAACCGTGTAACCGGCGGCACGGTCAACGCCACGGGCAGTTTCTTGATGCGCGCCGAACGTCCCGCCGCGGCAGGATTGCTGGCGCAGATCGTCCGCATGGTCAGCGAAGCGCAGCGCAGCCGCGCGCCAATTCAGCGGCTTGCCGATGTCGTTTCCGTGTACTTTGTGCCCGCCGTCGTTGTCGCGGCCGTAATCACGTTCATCGCATGGGGGCTGTTCGGCCCGGAACCGAGGATGATTTATGCGATTGTGAGCGCCGTCGCGGTTCTGATCATCGCTTGCCCTTGCGCGCTGGGGCTGGCTACGCCGATGTCCATCATGGTCGGCACCGGTCGCGGGGCGACCGCCGGCGTGCTCATCAAAAACGCCGAGGCACTGGAAATTCTGGAAAAAGTGGACACACTCGTGGTGGACAAGACCGGCACGCTCACCGAAGGCAAGCCGCGCCTGGTTTCGATTGTTGCCGAGAACGAAACCGAACTGCTGCGTCTGGCTGCAAGTCTGGAGCGCGCCAGCGAGCATCCGCTTGCCGGCGCCATAGTGGCGGGCGCTGAGGCGCGCGCGGTGAAACTCGCAGGCGTTTCCAACTTCCGCTCGTTCACCGGCAAAGGCGTGATCGGCACAGTCGCCGGCCATGTGGTAGCCATCGGCAACCAACAACTTGGCATCGATTTCAGCAGCCTGATTGCGCAGGCGGAGAACCTGCGCAGTGACGGTCAGACCGTGGTGTTCATTGCCGTGGACGGCAAGCCAGCGGGACTGGTTGGTGTCGCCGATCCGATCAAAGAGTCCACGCCCGAGGCGATTCGTCTGTTGCACGCGGAAGGCATACAGATCGTGATGGTCACCGGTGATAGTCGCACCACGGCGGAAGCGGTCGCGCGGAAACTCGGGATTGGTCAAGTGGAAGCCGAAGTGCTTCCGGAACGCAAAGTCGAGGTCGTCAAGCGGCTGCAACAACAAGGTTGCGTCGTCGCCATGGCGGGTGACGGCATCAACGACGCTCCCGCGCTCGCGCAAGCACACGTCGGCATCGCAATGGGCACGGGCACGGATGTGGCGATGGAAAGCGCGGGCATCACGCTCGTGAAAGGAGACCTGCGGGGAATCGCGAAAGCGCGCCGGCTCAGTCGCGCTACGATGCGCAACATCCGCCAGAACCTTTTTTTCGCGTTCATCTACAACGCGCTCGGCGTTCCGATTGCGGCAGGCGTGTTGTATCCGGCGTTTGGGCTGTTGCTCAATCCGATGATCGCGGCGGCGGCGATGAGTTTCAGTTCCGTGTCGGTCGTCGGCAACGCGCTGCGTTTGCGGAAGCTGAAACTCTAAAACGGATGGAGGAGCTGTGGAGGAAGGCCCGGCACTGAGGCTGTGGCAGCATTCGTTGACGCGGTCGGCGACGCAAGCGTCTTGTCCATCGCATCGAGGAGTTCTTGTGGTGGGACGAAGCCGGCCTTGCGCAACTCAGCCCGTTCCCGGCCTTCTGCGCCGACGAATACGGTCGTCGGTACGCCGAAGATCTGAAAACTCTTCGTGAGCTGTTCAACTTCAGGCGAGCCGGTACGGGTGAGATCGGCTTTGAGCATCAGGAACTGGCGGGATTTCTCGATCACCTGCTGGTTTGAATAAGTCTTCTTGTCCATTTCCTTGCACGGGATGCACCAGTCGGCGTAGAAGTCGATCAACACGGGACGTTTGTCGGTGGCGGCCTGTTGAAGCGCGGCGGGGGAATAAGGCTGCCACGCGATGCCGCCATTCTTGGTCGGTGGGGCGCGCAACCACAGCGGGTTGGTGATCCACAACGCCACGGCGATCAGCGCGACGCCGAAGACGCGTTTGACCCAGACCATCCACATTCCCGATTTGGGCAACCGCGTCAGCAGGCTCGAAAATGTGCCGAGCACGATGTAAGGCAGCCCCAAGCCTGCGCCCAGCGCGAAGAACAACCACCAGCCGATCCACGGGTTGCCACTCGAGCCGGCGAACGCGAGCACGACAACCACAATCGGCGCGAGACAGGGAGCAGCAATGACTCCCACGGTCGCGCCGAGGAAGAACAATCCCAGGTAGCCGGCTTTCGACGAGAGATTGGAAGCTCTTTGCATCAGGAACTGCGGCGGCTGGAGTTCGAACAGCCCGAACATGCTCAGTGCCATCGCCACCAACAGAAGGCCAATCGCGGCCAACACGGCTGGACTCTGGAGCAGCGCTCCGAAAAGTCCTCCGGTCAGGGCCGCAGCGAGACCAAGCGCGGAATAGGTGATGACGATGCCGAAGAAATACGCCAGTGCACCGGCGAACGCCGTGGCCGATTTCTTTTCTCCCTTGCCGCCGAAGTAACTCACCGTGATCGCAATCATCGGATAGACGCACGGCGTGAGGTTCAGCAGCAGGCCGCTGACGAAAAGAAACACCAGCGTCGTCAGCAGGCCGCGTTCGCGCATCATGTGGGCGATCGAGTTCTCCTGCGTCGCAGGCGTTGACGACGTGGCCGTCGTCGTCGCGGTCGCGCCGAAAATCTCGGGATGAATCGGTTGCCCCGACACTTTGTGTCGGGGTTGCGTGGACGGTATGATTTCGGTGGCAATCGTCAGTGGGATGCTCACGGGCGCGAGGCAGACACGATCATTGCAGGCTTGGTAGCGCAGGTTGCCTTCGAGCGTGAGCGGCGCCGGTGCTGCATCCGGACGCACGTGCGCCTCGGCAAAAATGATCACGCGGCCGGTGTAAAGTTCGACAAGTTGATCGGCCCAAGAAACGGACGTCCTGGTGCCCTTTGGATAAACGGTTCGGTCGATGACAACCCTTGAATGGGCTTTCACGGTCAAAGTCGTCGGGATGAGATCGGGTTCGCCGGCGGGATTGGCGTTGATGTGCCACGCTGGAGCGATGTTCACCACCACGGCAAGTTGGAACGGCGTGCCGGGTGCGAGTTTGTCCACCGACAGCAACACTTCGGCGCGCACCTGGCCCTCGGCGCACGCCGTTCGCGGGAAGCACGCGACTGCCGCAAGCATCATGAGCGATGCGATGCCACGGAAGTTCACCCCACCACTTGTCGCCATGCGCGGTCGCGGTTCCATGCCGCAACCATTACCACGGGAGCCGCAGCTTGACAACTATCCGCCCTGCGCCGACGATGCTCCTGCCAGTGGACGACCAACCAGAGGCAACGCTCATCGAGCAAGCCCGCGCGGGTGATGAAGCCGCATTCGCGGAATTGATGCGGCGCTACAAGCGGCCTGTGGTGAACTTCGTCTATCGGATGCTGGGCGACGCCGTCGAGGCCGATGACATTGCGCAGGAGGTTTTTGTCAGCGCCTACCAGCACATCGGCGCGTTTCAGGCGCGGAAGACCGGCGCCAAACTTTCCACCTGGCTGTTCACTTTGGCCAAGCACGCCGTCATCGATCATCTCCGCTGGCGCAAGCGCCATCCAACGGAATCGTTGGAGCCGGTTGAACGCTCCGCCGCATCGAGCGAAGCCGGCGTAGCGGAGCAGGTCTCGACCCGTGAGATCGGCGAACACATTGCCGCCGCCGTCGCGACGTTGCCGGAAGACCAGAAGACGGCCCTCATTCTCGCGGAGTACAACGGGCTGTCGTACGGCGAGATCGCGCAGATTATGCGATGCTCGGAAAAGTCGGTTGAGGCCCGCTTGTACCGGGCCAAACAAACTCTGCGCAAACGTCTGCAGTTTCTTCACGACTGAAGTCGGACCGTCAGTTGGGGGCGGAAGACGACGGGAAACTGGTCGTTGTCAACGAGGCACTCGGCGAGAAACGTGAGATTCCGATCGCGCATGACGCGGCACCGTCCGCGAGAAACCCCACGAGAAGTACGGCAAATAGGAGCGATTGACTCGCCGCCGGGAGGTTTACCACGCTCTGCGTGGCCGCTCCTGCGATCAGATCATTGCGCTTTGACGGCTTCGGCGTTGATTTCGATCTGGACTTCTTCGCCCACCATCACGCCGCCGGCTTCGAGGGCGCGATTCCACGTGAGGCCGTAATCCTTGCGGTTGAGCGATCCCTTGGCTTCGATGCCGATGCGCGGTTTGCCGCTCATCGGATCCTTGATCGGCCCTTTCACCTTGACCGACAACGCCAATTCCTTCGTCACGCCGTGCATCGTGAAATCGCCGACAATCGTTTGCTGGCCGGCCTGATTTTCGACGCGCTTGCTGACAAACGTGATTGTCGGGAATTTCTCGGCGTCAAAGAAGTCCGCGCTACGCAGGTGATTGTCGCGCTGGGTGACGCCGGTGTCGATGCTCTTGACTTGGATGGTCGACTTTGCTTCGACAACGGCGTTGCTCTTGTCCGGATCGATCACAACCGTGCCGGTGAGATCCTTGAATCGTCCGTGCACGGTGTTGATCACCAGATGGGCAATGGAGAATCCGACCGTCGTGTGGGCGGGGTCAACCTGATAAGTGTCCGCCGCAATAGAAGGACCCACGGATAGAATCATTCCCAACGCGATGATTGCCTGTCTGATAAGTTTCATTGCCAGCCTCCTGTGTTGGTTGTGTTCCCAATTCCGTAACAGCTTCGACAATTAGGTGCAAGCGGTCAAGAATGGATGCGATGGGCCGGTTCTGTTTGAGAGATACCTCGCGCAGGCGAAACGGATCTTGCAGAGCTACCACGAGTTAATCGAAGGCACGAGGCACGACGCCCGCGAACTTACCCACGAACGACGATTAGGGTCACATCTTCACATTTCACAATTGCCTCGTCGTGAGACCGAGGAATGCTGCAGGTATTTCACAGGAAATGTAGAATGAGAAGATGTGACCCCGGCTTCTACTCTTGGCCCGAGGCAAACTTCCGGGCGCGGCCGGCTCAGAGGGGCAATCCTCCGCGTAGCTTTTCGTAGACCCGTTTCATTTTCACTGCGGTCAACGCGCCGGGCTTCAGGAATGGCTTGTCGATGGAGAGCTCCCAGCGGTTACCTCGCTGAGTTGTCGCGTACAGGAGCGCCGTCGGCTTGCGAGCCAGTAAACACCTGAGAGAATCGCTCAACAATCGCTTGACTTTCACGGTCGTTCTTGGTTTAAATCCTCCTTCGCGAGGCACCTTGTAGATGTTTGTCTGCGGGGGTTCCTTTTTCGGGTAGCGTAGCAGGACCGTCGGTGAGAAAGATGCGACACGTACGCGACAGATGCTGCCTTCTGTCTCAGAAGGTGCAGCAAGGGAGGTTTTGTGTTTCATCGCCCGCGTGCCGCAAGCTCATCCGTTTCCCCGCAGCCATTTCACCCGTGGTTTTTTGCTGTTCAACTGACTGCCAGATCGGAGGAAACAATTATGAGACGATGTGAAGGCGTAATCTCAATCGTGATGTGGGTTGTTGTTCTCGCCGGATCGGTACTTGCCCAGAGCATACAGATCACTGCGTTTGATCAGAATGGGTCGCTGACGTGGACGAACGGTTCGACCAATGCGGTCTGCACGGTGCAGTGGGCTAGCGCCTTGACCACCAACACGCAGTGGAGCCAAACGTGGGCGAATCTGCTGGATATCATGGCAACGAACGCCACGACGACAGTCAATGTCCCCATGTTCTATCGCGTAAGATGCTGGACGAATGGTCTGCTGGTCCGTCCCATGAGCCCCGGAGCCGTCAGGACCTATGCCGCGTCAAACAGCTTGGGCGAAACGTGGATGTCGCAAGATAAGTTCTTGGGCTATGCGACGCTCCCACTGACGTCGAACGAGTACAGCGTCCTTTATTCAACAGGAGCTTACGAGAATTTCTACATATTTGTCAGATCAACTGATCATCAGATTTACACACTCGTTGATCCCCAAAGTGAAGGTCTGATGTTTCAACTCGCACCGCCCGGCACGACTTGGTCGAATGCTGCCGAGCCTTCGGCCGTCTATAGTGTTGCTTCAACGAACGAAACTGTGACTGTGCCAGCCGGTACGTTCACGGGTTGCCTCAAAATCAGGCGTCTGCACACCGACGTTCCCGGTCCTGACAATAACGAGTGGTATTGGATCAAACCGGGCTTCTGGCTGATCCAACAAATCACTGAACCTGGTGTCGGGGACCTGTATTACCACTTGCAGTCTTGGAGCGATCAATAGCCCGGCGCGACAGCAGTGCCGAGGCGGTTGCTCTCTCGGATTGCGATCAGCTATCGTCAGGGTCAGACCTGTATTCGTGACAAGCCATCGTCGGCTCATCAACTCGTGCGGCAGTTCGCCGTTAAGCCCATCTACATCGCTACGGGAAATCGGCCGGACACACGCGCCTGTGTTTCGGGCGAAACATGGTCAACTTGCGAGCAGGTTGATGGCTGATTGTAACCGGTCCTCGATGCTCGCCAGACGGTCGGGATCGGTAATCTTGCTGCCGAGCTGGTCCTGAACGTAGAACGAGTCGATGGCCGCGCCCTTTTCGGTCGCAATCTTGGCGAAGCTGATGTCCAAACCGAGGTCGCTCATGGTTTTGGTGATTGTGTAGAGCAAGCCGAGACGATCCTCGGTCTGGATTTCAATGATTGTGCGTGTCTTGCTGATGTCGTTATCGAATTCAATGAGCGTGGGGATGCTGACCTCGCGGATTCGGGGCACTTTCCCGCGAGAGGCACGCATCCTGGCCAGGAACTGGGTAAAATCGATCTCCTCCCTGTCGGTTAACGTGCGCTGCAACATCGATTCGGCGGTCTGGATCGTGCGCGGATCGGTGACGGCAGCCAAATGTCTGTCGCACACCTCGAAGGTGTCGAGAACCACGTGGTCGCTGCGGGTGTAGATGTGCGCGCTGAGGATGTTCAGTTCAGCCAGCGATCCGCAGATCCTGGAAAACAATCCCAGCCGGTCCCAGGTACAGATAGAAACCTGCGAGTAACCTTGCGCTGGGAATGGTTGCCACTCGACGACCGGGACAAGCGCGTCCGCGGGCACTTCGACCTCCAACTGGCGCATGAGAAAACGATGGATGAGCAGGAGGTGGCGCGAAATCTCCTTGGCGCTGGTATTGACGTAGTAGCTGGCGGGCATCAGTTCGAAGTGGGCGTAGATTTCCTCCAGTGCCAGTTGCCCCTTCAGCTTCGCACTGACTTCCGTGTAAAGTTGCTCGATGCGGCGCGAGAGAATATCCTTGGCGCGCTCCTGGCCCGCCAGCAATTGCCTGGTGCGACGATAGAGTTCCCACAGCAACGCTTCTTTCCATTCGGTCCACGCCTTAATGCTCGTGCCTGCCCCGTCGGCAAACGTCAGCAGGAGCAGGCTGTCGAGGTACGCCTCGTTTTTCGTGATGCGCGCCGCGGCTTCGATGGTGGCGTCATCGTCGATGTCGCGGCGCTGGGACAGCATGCTGAGCTTGAGGTGGTTGCGAACGAGGAACAGCAATTGCGCCGTTTCGTCGGCGCTCAAGCGCAGCCGTTGCGCCACTTTGCGGGCCATCTCGTTGCTTGCCTCGGCGTGATGCTCCATATTGGCAGCTTTGCCGGCATCGTGCAGCAGCACGGCGAGATAAAGGACGTGTGAACGCTCCAATTGCTGGAAAATCTTCTTGTAGCTGGCGTGCGGCGGCTCGGTGGCGTCAATGATGCGATCCAGATGCTCAATCACCTGCAACGTGTGTTCGTCCGCCGTGTAGCGATGGTAGAACTCGTGTTGGACCAGACAAGTCAAACGGCCAAACTCGGGAATCAGTTTGCCGAGAAACTCCACTTCGTGCATCAACCGCAGAATGCGGGCGACCTGGCCTTTCCGCTGCAGTATTGCCAAGAACGTGTCCCGCGTCTGCGGCGACAATTGAAACGAGCGATCAAAGAGCCGCAGGTTCTGGCGGATCACGCTGCGCAGTTCGGGACTCAATTCCGCTCCGCGCTGCTGGGCATACAAGAACACACGGAGCAATCGCTGCGGATCTTCCTTAAACACTGTGGGTGTAACGGCTGAGATCAGTCCGTCGCGGAAAACGAAGCCGTCAAGCGTCTCCTCTTTGTGCCTGCGGCGGCCAAACAAGGCAACCAAGCGCGAGATCTTCGGCGGTTTCAGCGCCATGCGCTCCGCCAGCGCATTGGTCAGCAAAAAGATGTTCCGCGAGTGGGTGTAGTAATCGCGCATGAACGCCTCGGTGCGCCGAAGCAAGTCGTGATGTCGGCAGCCAAACTCCGTGGCAATCTGCGGCTGCAACCCAATGCCGATGACGTCGCAGGCGCGATTGGTCATGTAGTGCATGGAATTGCGTACGCGCAAAATGAAATCGTAAGCCAGTTCGAGCTGACGTTGCTCCGACGCCTCGAGGAAGCCTTGTTTGCGCAAGTCCGACAATTTCAGCGTGTCATACTTGAAAAACGCCATCCAGATCAGATTTTGAAAGTCACGCAATCCGCCGCAACCGCTCTTGACATTGGGCTCTTGCAGGTAAATCGTGTCGCCATACTTTTCGTGACGCGCCTTTTGGTCCTCCATTCGGGCGGCGATGTATTCGTCTTCGTGTCCGCGCACGCACTCTTTGACGAGCGCCTTGCGAAAGGTTTCGTAGAGTTGCTTGTCGCCAACCAGCAGCCGGGATTCGATCAGCGAAGTCTTGGATTGCATATCCTTGTTTGCTTGTGTGACCGCGTCGCTGATGGAGCGAGTCGAGTGGCCGACTTTCATATTGATGTCCCACAGCATGTAAAGCACTCGCCGGACAATCGCCTCGATGTACGGATGCTGCTTCGGACCGCGTCGGCTCGTGTTGTGCAGAAACATGATGTCAATGTCCGAATATGGACTCAATTCGCCGCGGCCGTACCCGCCAATCGCTACCAGAGACATCGGCACTGTCTCGGCAGAATGATTCTGGTGGAAATGCTCGGCAGCCGCCTCGAAGATGTGCCGCAGAACGATGTCCATGACCTGGGCGCGTCCCGAAGCGATTTCGCGGCCATCAGCGCCTGCGCGATGCGCCATCCGCAGCCTGTGTTCCTCGACCTTGAGGAACTTCTTGTAGAGATTGAGGATCTCGGAGGGTTTCGCTCCGGACTTCAAAACGAGCCGCTCGGCGGCGTGCCTGCGGACTTTCTCCAAGTAGCGCGGCTGCGTCATGCGGCACACGATACGGGACAATCCTGCGGGCCGCAAGTTGGAAACACCCTGCGCAAGCAATTGGCGGCCAAGCTCGTGCAACGACACAAGAATGTTTCATTCACCAACTTGATTTTGCACTTTTTTGAGTTATTGTCATTGGCATGTTCCGCCCCTGAAGGAGGGGGACAGAAATGACTCAAAGGACACGAAAATCAGATCCTCTGGCTGAAATTGTTCGGTCCCAGCAGGAGGAGATTGGAAAATATAAGTGGATCGAAAGCGAGAAGGTTGGTCAAGACATCGGTTGGGAGCGCGCAGCTCGGGAATGGATGCAGAAGTATTTCCCCGAGTGGAAACGGCATCGATGGGACCGCGCCATCCGAGACGCGTTGCGCCAGCAGATCAGCAATTCTTCAAGCGCCAACGGCCTGAACTAACTCCCGAGGCCCAACCCTTGGTGACCGGTTGAGATTGCGGCCAGGGGAAGAAATGTGTACCCTGCCCGCGTGATCAAGCTTGGAGTCAATATTGACCATGTGGCCACACTGAGGCAGGTGCGCTACAAAACGGCCACGCACCCGGCTTCGCTCGAAGCTTCTGGTCCAATTCCCGAACCGGACCCCGTCTGGGCCGCCGTCGAGGTGGAACTGGCGGGCGCGCACGGGATCACCATGCATTTGCGGGAGGATCGTCGGCATATTCAGGAGCGCGACGTGCGGGCGGTGCGCCAGATCATTCGCACGCGGTTGAACTTGGAGATGGCTGACGTGCCGGAGATCGTTGCGTTTGCCGAAGAAGTCCGGCCTGATGAAGTCTGTCTCGTGCCGGAGAACCGGCAGGAGGTGACGACTGAGGGAGGCCTCAATGTTGCGCGTGCCCCCAAATCATTGTCGCGCACCATCGCTCGATTGAAAAAAGCGGGGATCGCAGTCAGCCTTTTCGTCGACCCCGATCCGAAGCAGGTGCGCGCGGCAGCCGATGCCGGTGGTAATTTCGTCGAGCTTCACACGGGCGCGTACGGCCACAGCCGGAGCGAAGGCGACACCGCGGCGGAACTAAAGAAGTTAATCGTTGCAGCGCGGTTGGCACACGATCTCGGCTTGCATGTTAACGCGGGCCACGGCCTAAACTACCAGAACACACCTGGCATCCTCGCTGTGCCGCATCTGGAAACGCTCAATACGGGCCATTCGATCATCTCGCGGGCGGTGTTTGTCGGTTTACGGCAAGCCGTGCGGGAGATGCTGGCCGTGATGGTGCCCTATAAAGGATGAAGGCGGGATGATCGACCTTGTCGCAGCTTTCTGGCCGTTCCTTCATCCCTCATCACGCATCCTTTATGAGCATTGCTCTTCGCATCCTCGGAACTGGCGTTGACATTGTTGAAACTGCGCGGATTCAGGACGCACTGGACAAATTTGGCGAGCGGTTCTTGAACCGCTGCTTCTGGCCCGACGAGGTTGCTTACTGCCAAAGCATGAAATTCCCGGCGCTGCATTTCGCAGCGCGTTTTGCGGCGAAGGAAGCGATCTCAAAGGCATTCGGCACAGGGATCGGCAAGCAGTTAGGCTGGAAAGACACGGAGATTCGCAAGCGGGAAAGCGGCGAACCGTATGCCGTGTTGCACAACAAGGGCGAAGAATTGGCCCGCGCACGCGTCGTCGTGGAAATCTTCGTCAGCTTGTCCCATTGCAGGGAATACGCCGCAGCTCACGCCGTGATTGTTGGCTGTTCAACGGACGCGCGCGAGTAGCACCGCGCCCACCGCCGCGAAGATCGCGTTGGTCAGCCACGCCGCCAGCACGGGCGGGATGCGGTCGCCTCTGCCCATCGCCAGCGTGATGCTGGTCATGAAATAAAACGTCACCACCAGAAGCAGCGCGATGCCGACGCTGAGCATCGGTCCGCTGCGACTGACGCGCATGCCCAACGGAATGCCCAGCCAGATGACGATGAAACAAGTCAGCGGAAAGGCGTAGCGATAGTGGAGCGTCACCTGGTACTGCGCGATGCGCGCGGTGCGCCCCGAGCGTTTCAAGGCCCGGATGTAGCGGCGCAACTCGCTGGAACTCAACTCGTCGGGTCTTCTGCCTTCCAGTGCCAATCGATTGGGTGCATCTTTGATTGCGGGAAAATTGGTCTCGGCGACGTGGGCGACAAAAGCCAGCGTCTGTCTGTAATCATAAATATCGACTTGGTAGAAAGCCCATGCGCCGCTTGTCCATCGGGCTCGCTCCGCGAAGATGTCCAGTCGGGGCGTGCCGTCAGGTCTTTGCTCGTGAATTTCGACGTTTTCCAGCACACCAGTGCGCGTGTTGAAGCGGCGGGCGTACCAGTCGCGATGTTCGACAGAGTTGGAGAAAAAAAAGTTCTCGAGGACATTTCTCTCCCCTTTGCCCCGAAGCTCGTTCATGAACGCGTCGGCGCGCTCCTGCGATTTGGGCACGAACGCTTCGTTGACGCCGAAGACCAGCAGTGAGGCCAACACGCCCATGGCCAGCAACGGCATGGCCAGCCTGAGCACGCTGACGCCGCTTGCGCGGAGGGCGATCAGTTCATTGTGTTTCCCCAGAGTGGCCAGGCAGAACAGCACAGCCAGCAACAGGGACATGGGAATGATGAGCACGAACGCTTCGGGCAAGACGATCAAGTAGTAATGGAGAATCTGTCCCAGCCGCGCGTGAAACTGGATGAAGTCAGAAAGATTGCCTAGCAGATCTTGCACGATCCAGAGCATCAGGAACGCGTCAAAGCAATACAGCAACGGCAACGCGAACTCGCGCAGGAGATATTTGTCCAGGATTCGCACGGCGCGAGAGTAGGCAGACGAAGCGGTGCGAGGCCAGAAAAATATTCCGCCCAGGCGCTTCAGCGGCACGCGGTCTTGAACTGATACACCGCTCGAGACACGCGCTGCGCGTTGTCCATCCGTTTCAGAACGCTAAGGATGTAGCCCGTGCCCTTGTGGCTGTGCGGTTGCATCCGTTCATTGTAGAGCCGGGTCAGTTCATGGAAATGCAGCGGCTCGGAACGGCTGCGCATGACATCCGCGATGACCAGCGGCACGCCGGCCGCGGGTAGGAAGTAACGACGATCGACCGTTCCGCAAATCTCGGGATGATGATCGAGCAGCACGGTCACCAGCCGCGGTCGCTGGCCGTCGAGAAAACTGAGCTGATCGGAAACTGTTGCGAGGATTTCCTCGAAAGGCAGAGGTTCGCGGGCTTCCTGTAGCAGTTGCAGAATCCGCTTCTCCACCTGATTCAGAACCTGCGGCGGCAAGGTGGAAAAATAATCGTAGCGGAAATGAGTCCGTGTCAGCGCCTCGCTTAGTAACAGGAGGACTCCCCATGGCTGATAACCTCCCAGCATCGGGTCGTCCACCCACCCGGCCAATTCTGCGGAAGTCACAACGCAGCCTTGTGCTTGGATTCGATTCGCCCAGTAAATCTCCTGCGGCTCAGCAACGGCACGGCATAGCTTCGACCGCAGTGTGGCGATCGCCGCTTGTTCCACCTGACGCACGCGTTCCCGGGTGATCCTGCCGCGCATGTCCGCGATTTCCTGCAAGGTGCGCCGTCTCATTTGCGGCCGGAAAAGCGGGTCAGTCAGGCCGAAACGCTGCTCGACGACAAAAACCTCCTGGCGATTCAGGAACTCCTCCAGCAGCATCCGGAAGTTGGGCAATTTGCCAGTGCCGCCTTCCAGCCGGTTTGTCCAGTGGAAGAACCAATGAACATTCCTGAGTGAGATTGAACCGAAGCTCCGCAGACTCAGAAGCTTTTTGTCGTTCCACTTTCGTGATTCCCTAATCGTATACACGCCAGCCTTTTCGAGGCAGTGCACGACGCGGGCACTGAGTCCGGAGCCTGCCACTGGCCACCGGTCAATCTCTTCTCTTGTTATAACTGGCTTTTCGATCGGTTTAAGGTGCGATTGCATGGAGCATCACTCCACAGTTGATAGATTACCCGAGGTCACCCCCAACAGGTGACAACATGCCAGAAACCTCTCCGAGATCAAATGAATTCTGGATGCTACAACCTTGCGACAATGTGACCCGAAGGTTGTCAACCGCTGGGTCGGACATTGGCGGGGAGGTATTGGGGGCGGCGGCGGAATTACAGGTTGAGACGGACGTCCACCGGCAGCGCCTACCCCCATCTGAGCCATGTCCATCACTGGCACGCCGGGCGGAGGTTGGTACTTGAAGGAATCGTCAGGGATGTCCTCATTGAACTTCAGATTGCTGAATTCCATCGACATGATCATGTTGGTGCTGGTTTTCGCATATTGTTCGTACCTGTGCACGAAACCGTCCTTCTGGCCGATGCAAATGACCGTCTTGCCGAGGAGACCCGCCATTGCCGCAACCTGCTTATTGGTGAGGGCGTCTTGTTTCCAAGCACCCTCGACGACGTACATCGGTTCGCCGTGGAGATCGCGGTGCCCTTTGCGACGAAATCCATCATTTCCTTGTTGGCCGCCCATTGCTGGCTCGGGTCCATGGCCTTGAGTGGATCGACTTTTATTCCTGTCTGGGCCATCGCGTTGCTTAGAACTTTGGCCATGTCCATTTTGATAACCTGCTTGCCTCCCGGCATCTCCATTTCCTGCCACATAATGCCGTCGTCGCCCAACACCATCTTCATCTGCTGGCCCATCATCGGCATGTCCGTCTGCATTCGCATCTTGCGCGGTTGCTTCTGCGTAATCGACCCTTTCGTGGCGACCTCGCTCCCAAACATATTCATGGTCTGGACGATATCGCCTGACCAGGTTTTGTAGCTGGTCATCTTGGCAGTGGAGAAATTGAAGATCCCGTCCGCGCTCTTCGACTCTTGCGCATACGCGACGAGAGCGACGGCGAGACCGGTCAGCAAAGGGACGACGATGGCTTTGGTTCGCATTGGAAGTCTCCTAAAAGTTCGACCGACGCTAACGCGCACCGCAACCCTGAAAAACAGTTTTCCGTTTGACGTGTATGCGACCCTCGCTTAGGATGCACGAGGCGTAACGAGTCTGGTGCGCCTTGAAGTTTTTCATCCCGTGCATGTCAGGAGGAATCGAACATGGCAATTAAAGTTGGAATCAACGGATTCGGTCGTATCGGCAGGCTGGTTTTCCGCGCGATATGTGACCAGGGCTTGCTCGGAAAAGAGATCGATGTCGTGGCGGTCAACGACATCGTTCCTGCCGACAACCTCGCGTACTTGCTCAAGTACGACTCCACCCAGGGACGTTTCCCCGGTGAAGTTCACAGCGAAAAATCCAGTCCGTCGCTTGCCGAGGACGACACGCTGGTCGTCGACGGCCACAAAATCAAATGCCTTGCGATCAAGGAAGGCCCGGCAGCAATGCCGTGGAAATCGCTCGGCGTGGACATCGTGGTGGAATCCACGGGTTTGTTCACCGACGCCGAAAAGGCCAAGAGCCACATCGCGGCTGGTGCCAAGAAGGTGCTGATCACCGCTCCGGCGAAAAACGAGGACCTCACGGTCGTACTCGGCGTCAATCACACCAAGTACGATCCTGCCAAGCATCACATCGTTTCCAACGCGAGCTGCACGACCAACTGCCTCGCACCGGTCGTCCACGTGTTGCTGAAGGAAGGCTTCGGCGTCGAGGAAGGACTGATGACCACCATCCACAGTTACACCGCAACGCAGAAAACCGTTGATGGTCCATCGCGCAAGGACTGGAAGGGCGGCCGCACGGCGGCGGTCAATATTATTCCCTCCACGACCGGCGCGGCCAGGGCGGTCGGCCTGGCGATTCCGGAAGTGAAAGGCAAACTGACGGGCATGGCGTTTCGCGTGCCGACGCCGACGGTCAGTTGCGTGGATCTCACGGTGCGCACGGTCAAGGAAACGTCGTACAAGGAAATCTGCGCGGCGATGAAGAAGGCCAGCGAGACGTATTTGAAAGGCATCCTCGATTACACCGACGACGAGGTCGTATCGAGCGACTTCATCCATAACCCGTACTCCAGCATCTTCGATGCGGGATCGGGGATCGAGTTGAACAAGCGCTTCTTCAAACTTATCGCTTGGTACGACAACGAGTGGGGTTACTCCGTCCGCTGCGTGGACGTCATCCGTTTGATGACGAAGTAGCTCAGAAGCCTGGAAGGCACGCCCAACAGCGGCAGCACGCTCCAACGTTGCGATGGCCGCGGCGCCATCAACTCGCACATCATCGCCGGCTACAACGCCGCGGTCATGATTGTTGGCGCGCCGACCGCTGCCAGCAACATCACCAACACCGCCACCGTCAGCGCCAACGAGTTTGATCCCGCGCTGAGCAACAACACCGCCAGCGCCGTGACCACGATCTATCTCGACACCATCGGCGACGGCATCCCCGATTGGTGGCGGCAGCAGTGCTTCGGCAGCGGCACGACGACCAACGGCAGCTCGTGCGCGTCGTGTGATCCCGACGACGACGGCTTCAGCAACCTCCAAGAGTATCTGGCCGGCACCGATCCAACAAATGCGGCCAGCGCGCTGGTCATCACCGCGATTACGCCCAGCGGCGCCGACTTCATCGTCAGTTTCACTACCGTGTCGGGCAAGACCTACGAACTCGATTGGATCGACGATCTGGTGACCGGCACCTGGACCGCTGTCGCCACCAATATCGCCGGCACCGGCGGCATCGTCCAAATCACCGACCCCAGCGCCGCCGCACAGCCCCAACGCTTCTACCGCGTGCGGCTGACGCCGTAGGCAACCCGGAGAGCAGACCGAACTGTTCTCCTCCAGAAGTCTAGAACTCTGGCGGCGAATTTAGGAGGCCCGCTAACCTGACTTATTCATGAAGTTCTGCGCAACGAATTGCCCCTCACCTCAGGGTGAGGGTTCGAGCTGTGACAGACTGTCGAGCTTTCAAGCGCATCGTGAATAATCCGGGCTAATCAGAGCAACAAAAGGAGAGTCGAACTTGAAAACCTTCTCTGCCCTACCCTTTGCTCGACTCTCTAACGGAACATACGCCTAATCGTGGAGACTGCAACTGATCACTGTAGGACGGCAAATCCGGCAGTGAGCGATGGCGGCGTACTTGATTCGGCTCGGGCTGCGGGCAGAGTGGGCGTATGGGCTGGGGTGTGGCCGGCCTTTCACCCTAAGAATCCGACGAAAGATAGGCGTTGACGTGGGCGGCCTGTTCCGTTATTTTTCCCCGCCTTCGCAAGAGGGGGTGAAAGACAGTTTTATGTACGCAGTCATCCGAACAGGGGCAAAACAATACCGCGTCCAGCCCGGCGACGTGCTCGAAGTCGAATTGCTCGATGGCGAGAAGGGCAAGGAAATCGCGCTGGAAGACGTGTTGCTGGTGGCGGACGGCGATAACATTCAGGTCGGCAAGCCCACAGTCAAGGGCGCGCGTGTGACCGCCGAGGTTGTCGAGCCTGACAAGAAGGGCAAGAAGGTCATCGCCTTCAAGTTTCGTCGCCGCGAAGGCTACCACCGCAAGCGCGGCATTCGGGCGCACCACACGGTGTTGAAAATCAAGGAAATCGTCGCGAAGTAAGCCGTCAGCATTCAGCTTTCAGCAGTCAGGAGACTCAATCATGGCCCATAAAAAAGGACAAGGCAGCAGCCGCAACGGACGCGACTCGGTCAGCAAGCGGCTCGGCGTGAAAAGATTTGGCGGCGAGTTGGTCAGCGCCGGCAGCATCATCATTCGCCAGCGCGGGTCGCGCTGGGTCGCCGGCAACAACGTCGGCATCGGTCGCGATTGGACGCTCTTCGCTTTGGCCGAGGGCAAAGTTCGGTTCGACAAGAACGGCCGCCGAGTCAACATCGACCCCGTCCCAGTCGCCAGTGTATCGTAGTCGCAGATCACTCGCTGAATTTAACCAAGGGCATTCGCTAGGAGGCGGATGCCCTTTTGTATTTGCTGAATCGTCGGCGCGCCGAAGCTGAGGCGCATGCAGTTTTGCGGGATCGTGCGAGACGGGTCGTTGCAGTAGCACATCTCGCCGGGGACGTACAACACTCCGGCGTCGAGCGCACGCTTAAACAGGCGGCTCTTCACGCCTGTGTTCACGCCCGGATCGAGTTCGACCCAGATGTACATGCCGCCGTGCGGTTTGTTGAACCGTAGGGTAGGCATCCTGCCCGTCTTGTGGGACGGGCTTCCAGCCCGTCCTCTTTCAGGTTGATGGACGGGCAAAATGCCCGTCCCACGGCTAGACAAGCTGGAAGCTTGCCCCACTTTCCCCAATTCCTCAATCATCGCGTCGCGTTTGCGGCGGTAGGCGGCGGCGATGACAGGCTGGTGGCAATCATAGAGACCCTCGGCCAGCGCGCGGGCGAGGATGGTTTGGAGAAAGTTTGAGGTGCCGAAGTCGTGGTTACCTTTGCTGCGCAGCACGGCGCGACCCAGCGACGGCGGCAGGATGCCGTAGCCGAGGCGGAACCCGGTGGCGAACGGCTTCGTGAGCGTGTTCGTGTAGATGACGCGCTCGTTGCGCAGGTCGAGCGACTTGAATCCCGCCACGGCGGGATCGCCCTCGAAACGCAGGTCGCGGTAGGCAGCATCCTCGACGATGTAAATCGGATGGCCTGCGGCGCGCTCGTAATGTTTTACGATGGCCAGCAGTTCGCGTCTCATTTCCAGCGACCACGTGCGGCCTGTCGGGTTCTGGAAGTACGTGACGAGGTAAAGCATCTTCAGGCGCGAGAGAAGGCGGCGGCGTTTGAGGTCCTGCAAGCGGGATTCCAAGTGTTGTAGGCCGCTTCTGCGAAGCGGCGTGGGAGCAGGCGCCGACTCACAGAGTCGGCCTACAGCGGGATCGAACGGCGCGAATCCCACAGCCCGAATGCCCATTGCCTCGACGATGCCGAGATAGACGAAGTAGGTCGGGTCTTCGACGATGACGATGTCGCCGGGATCGCAGAGAACTTCAGAGACGAGATACAGCAATTGCTGCGAGCCATCGGTCACGACGATGTCGTCAGTGGTGATCCTGGATTTGGAAATGCCATCCTGCTTTTGCCAGCGGCGCAGCAGTTCGCGGCGCAATTGCAACAGGCCGATGGTCGTGCCGTATTGCAGTGCGGCGCGGGCGGTCTTCGGACGCTGCAGAATCGCGCGCGTGAGCGCGCCTACCTCTTCGACGGGCAGCGTTTCGTTGTCGGTAAAGCCGACCGCCAATGAAATGAGGTCGGGCCGATCGAGCGCCAGCTTCATCAGCCAACTGATGGGCGGCTCGCTGGAGCGCTTTGCCAGTGCGGAGAAATGTCGCGGTGCATTTGTCATGGCTTATCTGTGAAATTGTAACGCCATCGCTGGTTTTATGGTAGGATTTTGGTCAGATGATCAGTCTGGCCAAGCTAACCGAGAAAGCCGCCGCACGAACCGACCTTTCGCGCGAGGACGTCAGCGCGGCCGTGTGCGCGCTGCTCGACGAAGCGGTGGCGGAGGACGCGAAAGCGGAATTCCTGACGGCGCTGGCACGCAAAGGCGAGACGGCGGAAGAGATTGCCGCATTTGCGCTGGAGTTGCGCGCGCGCGCGGTCGATCCGCAAATTGATCCGGCCCGTTACGGCGGCGTGTTGCTCGACGTGGTCGGCACGGGCGCGGACATGGCGCACACGTTCAACATTTCCTCGTGCACGATGTTCGTGGCGGCGGCGGCAGGTGTGGCCGTGGCCAAACACGGCAATCGCGCGATCACCAGCCGTTGCGGCAGCGCGGACGTGCTGGCGGCGCTGGGCGCGAAGATTGAGTTGCCACCCGAAGCTGCGCGGCGTTGTCTGGAGACGGTGGGAGTCACCTTTTTCCTCGCGCCGCTGTACCATCCCACGTTCAAGGCGATCGCGCCCGTTCGCAAGAAACTGGCGGAACGCAAACAGCGGACGGTATTCAACATCCTCGGCCCGCTCGTGAACCCGGTGCGGCCCACGCATCAACTCATCGGAGTTTTCGACCGCGGGTTGGTCGGGAAGTACGCGGAGGTGTTGCGGTTGCTCGGATTGAAACACGCGATGGTTGTGCACGGCGACGGCCTGGACGAATTGTCCACAACGGGCGTCAACACTGTCGCCGAGTTGTGGGCCGGGCGCATTGAGCAGACCGAACGCGATTTTCGCATGCCACACACGCTCTGGCGCGGCGTCGTGGTGAAACCGGAGGAACTGGCTGGTGCCGATCCCGCCACCAATGCCCGCATCGCGCGCGAGGTGCTCAGCGGCAAGGACCGCGGTGCGCGCCGCGACATCGTGCTGCTGAACACGGCGGCAGCGTTGGTTGTCTCAGACGTGGTGGATGATTTTGAGCAAGGTTTGAAACGCGCTGCCGAGTTGATCGACAGCGGCGCGGCGCGGGAAAAGTTGGAGCGATTTGTCGCGGCGACGAATCGCCCGTAAGTTATGTTGGGATTATTTGCGATGTGCTTAAGAACGCCAAAGGTTCGTCGCCACCGTCTCCCTCACCCTAACCCTCTCCCTTCAAGGGAGAGGGAATCTCCTCGCCCATTGGGGGAGAGGATTAAGGTGAGGGGTTGCCTGACGTTTCGCGCAGTTGGCAACTAGGTCGGACTGACATGCATGCAGTTGTGACAAAGCCGCTTGATTGGTGCTCCATCCAGCTTGCCCGGTTCAGCGTCCACAACGGCAACGGCGAAGGCAGTCAGGCCACCGCCGCCGAGAAGTTGCTGGATGATCCTGATTTCTTCTGCGACTTCGTCCAAGCTCCGAGCGACCTGACGTTCACCAACGACAAGAAGTTTCGGTTCACCTCGCCGATTCAGACGCCGTGGGCTGAGAACAACATCGTGCACGGCAGACTGTTTGCGTGTGCGGAAAACCGGCGGCACCCGACAGTCATCCTGCTGCACGGTTGGAATGCGGAGTCGAGTTACCGCGTGTTGTTCCCTTACCTGGCGTGGCGGCTCAACCGCTCAGGGTTAAATGCGGCGATGATCGAGTTGCCCTATCATTGTCATCGCAAGCCACGAGGTCGGGGCGCAGTGACGAATTTCCTTTCCGATGATCTGCTGCACGTCACTGGCGCAACACGACAGGCGCTGGCCGACACACGTGCGCTCGTTGCATGGCTGAAAGAACAAGGCTCGCCGTTCGTTGCGCTGTGGGGTTTCTCGCTTGGCGCATGGCTGAGCGGATTGTTGGCCTGCACCGAACTACGCATCGGAAGCGCGGTGCTGACGACGCCGGTGTCACGAATCGACCGCGTCATCGATGAATTGGACTTCTGTCGTTCGATTCGGAAACGATTGCACAATGTCGAAGTTCGATTGGATCGGCTGAACCTGATTTCGCATCGCCCGAAGCTGTCGCCTGAAAACATTCTTCTCGTCGCCTCAGAGCACGATCTGTTCGCGCCCCTGGAAACGATCGAGGAACTTTGGCTCGCGTGGAACAAGCCGACGATCTGGCGGACGCGACAAGGTCACATCAGCGCCCTGATGTGCGCGCCCGTGATGGAGCGGACAGTCAAGTGGCTGGCGGAGAAAGCGCTCGACCGATGGCAAAGCGAGCGTGCCTGAGCGTCCCGTCTCAAAACAGCGAGCGCTTGCCGAGTGAAAAACGGAAAAAAGTCGACTACGCTTGGAGCGGAAACTCGTGTTTCCTCATTGGTTTCACGCAGCCATATCAACGATCAGAACTCAGCGAGGGCGCGGAGCGCCGTTCGCTTCGGTGACCTTGTTAGATTGTGTCTCCGTCTCGCTCAGGAACTGCCCAACTTGCTGGATGTGCGCTTTCGTCGTAGCATCCACTCCGGAAAAGACAGACGGATATGCATCCGCTTGACCCCACAGAACAACGGGAATCAGCAGGTTCGCGTGCAACAACGGGGAATTTGCCACGTTTCGGTGGTACGTGTAAGTGATGCTGTGTGCGTATCTGTATACTTCATCGCTCTTACCATCGCGTATTGTCTCGGCTATCAGATATCGGAGTCCACAAGGGTGTCTCAAGACGAACTACGCAAGCTCGCCAGCGAAGCAAAGTCGGCTGTTGATGACTTCTACAATTACTTTGACCCAAATCGAATTTACCTAGATGAAAAACTCTGCAAGGAAATTGACGACTACCACAGTCACGTACTTTTCCCTATTGCTCATGTTGAAGCAACGGCTTTGCTTACGGATGCAACCGCAGTCGAAATGTCAAAGGCAAAGGAAAACTCGTTGCGGGATTTGATGACAAAAGCGCATCCTATCCGGGATCAGCTTGCTAAAGAATTTCGTCTCATACTTGGCGTCATTGAGAAGCCCTAGAAATCGCCCGGCCCGCTTTCGGGCGGTTTCATTTTCCGTTGCGCGTCCTTAATGGACGCATGACGCCAGAGACGCCACATCCAGTAAATCGCCAGAATCCAAAAAACGGTAGGCTTGGCGTTCGGCCATTTCAGGCCAACAAGACAGGCGATCCCCGCTGCTCCTAAAATTCCAAGAGCACCGGCCAGCCAATAAAACAAGATCTTTCGTAAAGCCTTCGACATGGGGCAAAATTATCGCAACTACGCGGCCTGATGGCAACTTGACTTTGATTTCAGCAACGGCCCGCAATACCCCGCGAACCATCCGTTTTAGCCCCGATTTGCACCAAACAATTCAGCATTTCAGGCCCGTAAACATTGATATTTTTCGACCGGGGGCTATTCAACAGTAGATTTGCATGTTGACACCGCCGCAACGATTCAAAGCCTGTCATTCTGAGCGAAGCGAAACCGCTGCGGGCCGTCTGTCGTCCGACGGCAAACCTCACAAACTCATCGCGTTAGTCCTGCAATCGATTGCGAGGCCCTTCGCTCTGCTCAGGGTGACACCCTCCGGGGATTGGCGGCAGTGGCAAGTTGCGCTTGGGTAACAATGTCTGCCGTCGCAGGCAAGCCGGGTCGTGACAGGGACCCCGCTCCTACAAGACAGATTCGGGATACAGCGGCTTCGTAAGCTCCGTGAGCTTCGTGGTGACAGGGGCCATCCTGCCAAGACCGGTGACTTGATTTGAATTCGGCACAAGCCGTTTCAAGTTGTGGGCACTATGCTCACCAACAAAAAGATCAACGACGCGATCATCGCGACATGCGCTGCGCCGAGCCGCAGAAACACCAGCGCCATCTCCTGCAGCCGTTTCCCGGCAGATTCCTGGGTGTCACTCATGCCAATTCATCAGATCACTTGCCCGGACCGAAGGTGAACTGCAACGCGATGTAACCTTGGTAGCCGCTCGGTCCTTGGATGGTGTGTCCCGCGGAAGCCAGCAGATGATACGTCTCGCTGAAATCGAAAATGCCACCGAGATTGAACTGCGTATCGGACTCGCCGCCATTTTCTTGGGCAGTCTCGTGAAAGACCTCAGCGCCCAGCGCCAGTTTGGCGGTCACTTGGCGTTGCAGCAGCCAGCCGACGAACCACCAATTGCGGTTTTCCGCGCCGGGATTAATCCAATACCCGCCACCGCCGTAAGTCGTCCACGAACCAGCGCTTTTCTGGAGCCATAACGGAAGAAATGCCTGGACATGCCCGCTGCCCAGCCTGCGCTCGCGGTCACCGCTCGGCGCCTCGACGTGGGGGAACATACCGATCTGCGGGCAGCGCGGCGTCTCCTCGATGAAGCGATATTTTACCCCCAGTTCCGTGTCCCCGTAGCCAAACCGTGTGCTACCATGCGCCGGCGCCACGAACGCGATGGGGGCGATAAAGTGCAGTTGGAGATTTGTAATCACTCCGTAGTTGACTTCCACTTGCGGCGACATGCCCGACCAGCCGCTCGCGTCGTGAGCGAGTTGCGACGCCAGATAGACTTCCCAGTGTTTATACTCGACCGGCTCGGGGTCGTCCGCGGTGAACGGCGGCCCGGCACAGACCGCGCGGGCGGTGACCATCAGCGCGATGATGATCACAAGGCGAAACGCTCTGGAAGTGTTCGGTTTTATCAGGGCCGCCAACCGCTCGCAATGAACGCGATTTTCAGTCATTGACCTCCCCCGGGCTTGGGTGCAAGGCGGGCTTCGACGGAGCACCGTCCGCCGCCCGCCGTCAACAGGAACAGCAGCCCCATCAGCACCGCAAAATCGGTGCGGGCGTCGCTGACCATGAACCAGAAACCCTGTTCGGCCCGAAAGAGTTCAGGAATCTTCGTCGTCGCGATGGCCGTCATGATCACGATGAGCAGAGGGACGCTCGCCAGCCGCGTCCAGAATCCTACGAGGACCAGCAGACCGCAGACGGTTTCGAACGTGCCCACGAAATGCGCCGTGAAATCGGGATACGGAAATCCGATCCGCGCGAACCGGAGGACGCCCATGTGAGGGTCGGTGTACTTTAAGATTCCCTGTGTGAAGAAAATCAGCCCGACCGCGAGACGGATGAAAATCTGGGCCTTGCCCTCGGTGCGCGCGGTTAAATATGACACGATCCTGTTCGTGCTGCTCATCGCGTTATCCTCCTCTGGTTCAGTCCGATTGGTGAGGCGTGGCCGGGAAGGCGACGACGCTCTCTTGGACCCTGAGTGACCATGGCCACACACGCTAGCAATGGCCGGGGTTTCTTTTCAACATCAAACGCGGCGATCAGAGTCCGGAGTCCAGTACCGAACGGACGGCTTGGCAAAAGGCCCCGCCGCTGTACGGTTTCTGCAGAAAGCCGAGGCAACCGTGCTGGAGCATCCGCTGGCCTTCCTGGTCGTGGCTGTAGCCGCCGGAAACGATGACGCGCACGCTCGGGTTAATTTCCTTCATGCCCGCGAGCAATTCAGGCACGCTGATGCGCGGCGCGCGAGACTTTTTTCTGTTCTTCTGTCCTGCGTCTGGGCTTGTATATTTCCGCCATGAAGGCAGTCTCAAGGTACATCGCGCAAAACCGCCGCCGCTCCCTGAACGAACTCAAAACGCTGATTCGTTTTCCCAGCGTCTCGACGCAGCCCGAACACAAGCGTGATGTGCTGGCGTGTGCCGACTGGTTGGCCGGCCATTTCCGTCGCCTGGGACTCGGCACCAAACTCCACCCGACGAAAGGCAATCCGATTGTCGTCGCACGAACGCTGCACGCTTCACGCTCCGACGCTCCCACGGTTCTCATTTATGGACACTATGATGTGCAGTCGCCGGAGCCGTTCGAACTTTGGCGCACGCCGCCGTTTGAGCCCGCCGTGCGCGGTGGCAAACTCTTCGGTCGCGGCGCCTCCGACAACAAAGGCCAGTTCTTCGCCCACGTCAAAGCGGTCGAGAGCTATCTCAAAACAGGAACGCCGCTGCCCGTGAACGTCATTTTCCTCGTCGAAGGCGAGGAGGAAGTGGGCAGCGCCGGTCTCAGCATTTTCGTGCGCGAGCACGCCAGGCAACTGCGCGCCGACTACGTCATCGTTTCCGACACCGGCATGTTCGCGAAGGGCGTGCCCACGATCACTTACGGCACACGCGGCATCGCCGCGCTGGAAGTTCGCGTGGATGGTCCGGCGCGCGACCTGCACTCCGGCGTGTTCGGCGGCAGCGTGGCCAACCCAGCGCTCGTTCTTGCCAAAGTTTTCGCCGCGTGCGTGGATAAGGACGGCCGTATCACCGTGCCCGGCTTCTACGACGACGTGCAGCCACTGAAGCCATGGGAACGTCGGAAGTTCGCCCGCTTGAAGTTTGACGACAAAGCCTACGCCCGCTTCCTCGGCGTCCCCGCGTTGTCGGGCGAGAAGGGCTACACGACGCTGGAGCGACGCTGGGCGCGGCCAACGTTCGAGATCAACGGTATCTTCGGCGGCTACCAAGGTTCTGGCGGCAAGACGATCGTCCCCGCCTGGGCCGGCGCGAAGATCACCTGCCGCCTCGTGCCGAACCAGAAACCCGAAACGATCGCGCGGCTTGTCGCGCAACATCTTCGCCGGCTCTGCCCGAAGACAGTGCGCTTGACCATCACTGAGCAGCATCACTCGCCGACATTTCTCGGATCACCCGAAGGCCACGGTGCCAAGGCGGCAGCCCGCGCGTTGGAAAAAGCGTTTGGCCGCAAGCCGGTGTTCGCGCGCGAGGGAGGTTCGCTGCCGATCCTCGACGATTTCAAACGTCACCTTCGCGGCGAGATCATCCTCGTCGGAATTTCTACCGCGGTATCAACATGAGCGCCGAGTTATTGAGTGAGTTGTCGGTGCAGGACTAACGACTGCGCCCATGTGGGCCACACTCTGTTAGTAGGTCGCCACAGGTGATTTGATGAGTGCATGCCGTAGCCGCAGCCCCGAAGGCGATCGCATTGGCGTCAACCTAACGGCTGTCAATCCATCTGTAACCACTTCGTATCCCATGTATTCAGAGGAAAAAGAGAGTCTCCTCTCCCCTTGAGGGAGAGGGTCAGGGTGAGGGGTAGTCTGTATTACGCCAACATGGATTCATCGCGACACAAATGCAGTTTCCGCAAAGACTTACCCCCTCACCTCAATCCTCTCCCCCAAGGGGAGAGGAGGCGCCCTCTCACTCCTTAAGTTGACGCGTATGCGAAGGCGATCGGGGTAAACCTTTTGCCTGCGCACCCATAAGCCGAGTCTGCGAGACGCGCTCAGCAGAGCGCAACGGTGCGGCTACACAGCAAATGAAGTGTGACGCAGCGCTAGAAAACGGTCGGGCTGGAACGGTCGTGGTGAGGCGTGTCCCACCACTCGCTTAACTCCGCCACGGTCAGTTCGTCCAGTCGCTGGACGACTCGGTCGGCGTCCTGCAACGTTTCCGCCGGATGCGTGGTCGCCACACCGATGACTTTCATTCCCGCCGCGCGAGCCGCTTCGATGCCGACATGCGCGTCTTCGAAAACAACGCAGCGGTCGGGCGGCATGCCGATCTTGCGCGCCGCCAGCAGGAACACTTCTGGATCCGGCTTGCCATGCGTGACGTCCTCCGCCGACACAATCGCTGTAAAAAACTTCTCCAGTCCAAGCACGCCCAGCGTACAGGTGATATTCTCGCGGTGCGTGGAGGAGGCGATGGCGCACGGCACCGACGCGGCCCGCAAGCTGTCCAGCCAGTTGACGACGCCGGGCAATGGCGCGATCCCGCCTGCGCGAACGATCTCGCGGTACAACGCTTCCTTCCGCAGCGAGAGCCGCCTGATTTCCAGCGGATCATTCGTCCACTGCAAAAGCTCCGGAATGATCTTCTCATTTTTCATTCCGAAACTGCGCTTGAAATGATTCGGCGGCAATGCCCGCTTCTCCTCAGCCGCCAACATCTCCCAGCTTTCCTCGTGCTGGCGCGACGAATCGATGATCACGCCGTCCCAATCAAAAATGGCTGCCCACTGTGAAGTGAGTGATCTTCCCATGATGGCGGCGTATTGTACGGGCAGATTTCAAGCGCGGCAATTCTTCGCTTCGGAAGGGCGCATCTCGTTACTACCACCGGATTGTAGCCGCGAGCCTGCTCGCGGCAAGTCGTGCCTCATCGACCGTCACAAAGGCCGCGAGCAGGCTCGCGGCTACAACCAACCCACCGTCCATGGACCATGTCGGTGGTAGTATCGAGATACGCCCGCCATTATCGTCGGCGGATACAAACGCTTGCCTCGGCATCGAAGCGTTTGATACGATGGCTACAACCTGATCTTTATGTTGCACTGCTACCAGTAAGGAGGCTGCCAAATGAAACACTTCCCATGGAAACTCATGTTGATCATCCTTGCGCTGGGCGTCGCGGCCGGCTACGGCCAGACGACCAGTACCAACCTGCCGAACAACCGGCTGTTCTCGAAGATCTACGGCTGCGAAGCCGCCGCTTCCATCGGCAACTCGATGGGCGCGCCCGTGGAAGGATGGACTTGGCAGAAAACCGAGAGGACCCACCGGTTCGTGGACAAATTCCTGCCGGATGAGCGGGTGGGAACCGACCGAGCGGCGCCGCAACGTTTCGGTCAGGACTGGGTGTACAGGGCGCATCACCGCGAGCCTGGCTGGACCGAAGACGGCGCCGAGCGATACAAACTGGTCACCTCGGCCATCATTAAGAAGGGCGGTAGGATTACGATCGAGGATCTTGCCCGCGAGTGGGTCGAGGACATCGACCCGAACAAGTTCGGTTACAGCCTTGGCCCGCAGGACCTCATCATTTACAACTTGATGAAGGCAGGGCTTCCTCCTTGGGAGGTCGGCCGCTACGCCAAGTGGCCGGGCTTCATGGGCACCGCGAAGATGATCGTGCCGATTGGGATAGTGAACGCCTGCCGCCCGGACAACGCCGCCCGCGACGCGCTCGACCTGTCGCGCATCAAGGACGTGCAGGGCAGACCGATCTGGCGCCGCGACAGATTCACCGCGGACGGCGAGGTCCAGAGCACTTTGATCTGGGACTGCGGCAACGAGGTCGCCGCCGCCATCGCCGCCGCAACCGCCGAGGCGCTGCGGCCGAACGCCACGGTCGATTCGATTGTCAAGACGGCGCTGGATCAAATCCCGACCGATCCGCGCAAGGACGTCGAGGTTGTGGTCGGTTGGGCGCGCAGCGGGAAAAACTGGAAGGAAGTCCGCAGCCTGTACACGGATTACTTCGAGGGCACGCCAATCTCGAACGCCATTGAAATCCTCGCCGGCGGCCTCGCCTGCTTCGTGTTGGCGGACGGCCAGCCGCGCGAAGCGATCCTGTACGGTGTGAATTTCGGCCGCGACACGGACTGCAAAGCGTACGTGGCGGGCAGTCTCGCCGGTGCGCTGCGCGGGATTGAAGCGATTCCGCCCGACTGGGTGAAGATGGTCGAGACCGCGGTCCTCACCGATCCGTATACCGTCTCGAAGCGCACCACGCGTCAGGCGGCCGAAGGTCTCTACCAAGCCTGCCTTAACGAGATGCGCAAGTCCAAGAGCGCCGACAACGAACTCGATTCCCTGCTCGCGAGGTGAGGCTGCTTTCTGGCGATCACGCCGCTTGCGGGCAGTTGCTGTCGAGTTGTTATCCCTGCATTCTAGTTTCGATTTGCTTGCTTGGCGGCGGAGAAGTGGCATAATACGACAGCAATTTGGACGAGACGCCAAAGCAGCTCAGCCGGCCCGCCCCGACAGAATCCGGGCAGAGCAGCTCCGAAGGCGCTGCGTGCCTTTGGAGCAGGTCGTTGGTGTGATTCGCAAGTTAAGGCCGATGTAGCTCAGCCGGCCCGCCTCGACAGAGTCGGGGTAGAGCAACGGTTTCGTAATACGAACCGACGATTTTAGCGGGTCTCCTCTTCGCTCCTATGGTGTCATCAAACCCAACAGAATCCAGGCTTGCGAGATGATGGCGTTTTTTCTGGCGTCTCCCTGAATCGACTCGTTTTTCGCCGTGGGGTTACTTTTTCGGGTTACATATTTTTTGGGATGATTTTCCGGTGAGTTTCCCCGGACCGCGATCACGTCTCACCAAGCACTTGCGAATAGAGCAACGATGCACATCACCACTTGTTCTAACCTAGACTGCGCTGCGCCTTGACCTCAGTAAATGGATCGTCTAGTCTCTGGGCGGTGTATCATGGGTGACTCTTCTGCCCCGGAGATTCTGAGGGAACTGAGGAAATATGAACGGCACAATGCACCAGTTGTGCAAAACAATTCCGATGGGGCACCGCCCATGCTGCCGGTTCTGGCCAAAGGAGCGCTTTGGCGCTCACATGTTCGCGCTCCAGTCGCTGCAGCGCGCCACGATGAGGCCGACCCTATGTCGGCAAAAAAAGTGATGAACGCCCCGGGTCAGTCGTTTGATCAATCGCATCATGGGGTCTCTGTCGTTGGTTTCGGTGCCTGTATGATCGCGGGATTTCCTCTGCCAGAGGAAAACGGTTTCCTGCGATTGGCAACAGCGCAAGCCGAATCCGAGACCGGCGCAAAGATAAGCTGTGCCGTTACAGCCCTGCCGGCCTTTCCAGCGCCAAGGGCGGTCAAGTACTTGGAAAAGAAAGTGTTTCTTCAGAAGCCGGATATTGTTGTGATTCAGTTCGGGTCGTTTGATGCACTCGTTCCAGTTCGCGGGCGATTAGTTGGGCTGCTCGGTGAACAACGGATTTCAACGAGGAGTATCGTGGCGTCAGGGAGACCTCCAGACTTGAAGAATCGGATCGGTTGGTTCGCGCGAGGTTGTGTCGGGCTGGCGCTCAGGGCGACGCCCATCAGTTCCCGTGCCGGCTATGGGCAAAGCATTTCTGCCATGGTCGATGCGATCGTTTCATTCGGCGCTTATCCGATTGTTCTCACTCCATTTGTAATGGGCAACTTCTTGTGCGATGCGTGGGCTCGCCGGTTCAGCCGTGACGTCATCGCCGACTGTGCTGGCCGCGCCGACGTTTGCGCCATTGATGCCTGGAGTTTGCTGAATCGGCATCCACGCAGCAAGATGCTGTTGCACGATGGATTGCACCTCTCACGGCGGGGGCACGAAGTCCTTGCTCCATGCCTGAAAGCCAAACTTGTAGAGTGGATACAAGTACACATGGCCTCTTCAAGACAGGAGGAGCCGGGAGGCGTGAAATCGTGCAAGTAACAATGGAGAAGAGGTCTCCGGCTCAACCGCTCGAATGGTTGCCGAAGTCGTTACGGCACCAGCCGCACGCGGTAGTAGCGGGCGGGCTCCGCATTGCCATCCTCGTTTGAGCCATCCGCCCAGAAACCACCCTCCACATACGTGCTTCATAAACCGGATACGAAAAATCCTCGTGCGGGTCAAAGACGGCTACTTGAAACGCGACGACATCGTGACGTTACCCGGTGACGTGGAGAACCAGAAAACGATGGGCGGCGTTCTCATCACGCTCGAAGCGCCCACGAAGCCGATGGTGAGGGAATCCATCGAAGCCGGTCGCTACAAGACGAAGCTCTATCATAACCCGGATTATTCACGATGCGCTTGAAGGCTCGACAGTCTGTCACAGCTCGAACCCTCACCCTGGCCCTCTCCCTTGGAAAGGGAGAGGGGAAATCTCCTCGCCCCGCGTGCGGGGAGAGGACCAAGGTGAGGGGCAGTTCGTTGCGCAAAACTTCATGAATAAGTCAGGATAAGGGGTAGTCACGGTGGCGAAGGAACACTCGGGCGGCTGCCTCCCCAGTTTTCCTCTCGACACCTTTCCCCCACCAGAGAAGCTTGGCGCAGATGGGTCGCCCAGATCCGCGCGGGTGGGTATCGCTACTTCGTGTATCCAGTTCCAGACGTTCTCTTCGTCCTTCACCCACGTCTCAAACTCCCCCATCCCTTGGAATACTTTCTTTCCAATTTCCCTTCCAAAATGGACCTCGAATGCTTCCAATGCCATCGCTTCCTCCTTATCTGTCCTCGAACACGCAGGCATTATGCCGCACGTCCCATAGCGACTGCAATCGGCAATGTTGTATCTTCTCGAGTGCACGGCCCGGCTCACAAGATAGCTTTGTTCACGACTGACTTCGAGAGCATCGCCACGAAGCCGCCAGTATTCTTGCCCAAGCCAGCTTCGGACTTGGATGTCTTTCACCCGGCACCAGGTTCCGTTCCCGAACCCAGCCCACAACCGTTTTGCCTTGAGGCAGCCTGCACCTGGCGCATCTGAGCACCACCACCGTAACTCACCGAACACCGAGCGGACTAGTGTTGTGCGAGGTAGGGCGCGACCGCCGGGCGCGCCGCGTTCTTCGGGGCACGGGCAGCCCGGCGGTCTGCCCCTACCTACAGCCCTGCAAAACGCCCGACGCCGGCCATGGTGGTAGTATCAAGATACGCCCGCCTGCACCCCTTGACACGAACCTTGACCGGCACGAGGCGTTCGCTTATAAGATTGTAGCGCGTGGTTGTTTTGAAGCCCCGAACGAGTTCGGGGTAGAGCAGCTCCGAAAGCTTTCGGAGCAGGTCGTCAGTGGAAGCGGAGTTTGAGTATTTCAGGCCGATGTAGCTCAGCTGGTAGAGCAACGGTTTCGTAAATCGGCTCCAGTTTTCGGAAGGGGTAGAGCAACTCCGAACCCGCTGGGGCGAGTTCGGAGCAGGTCGTCTCCGAGGGTCGTTTCTCGGAGTTGGCTCCAGTTTTTGATGGTAGAGCAACTCCGAACCCGCTGGGGCGAGTTCGGAGCAGGTCGTCTCCGAGAGTCGTTTCTCGGAGTTGGCTCCAGTTTTTGAGATGGTTGTCGAGGCGATGACCGCGTATGTTTACGTGCTGAAATCGGAGCGGGACGGGCGGTACTATGTCGGCTCGACCGACCACCTGATTCGCAGGTACTATCAGCACGCGGGCGGTCACGTTCACACAACCGCCCGGATGTTGCCGGTAAAGATGGAGGGTTGGCGAGAGTTTGAAACGTTGGCGGCTGCTCGACAAGCGGAGCGAAAATTGAAGAGCAAGAAAAGCCGCGCTTACGTTGATCGTTTTTTGAGAGACGCACACGCGGCAGCGCAGTGAGACCCGTAGAACAACTCCGAACTCGCTGGGGGGAGTTCGGAGTTTCTCGGAGTTGGCTCCAGTTTTTTGAATGGCGTTGTAGCCGCGAAACTTTTTCGCGGCCAGCAATGCACCGCGAATGGGATTCGCGGCTACAAATCAGATTTGGTCGTGCTAGGCGGGGAGTTAGCGGTTCCCCTTTCCGGCAACCCGCTACAGCCGGGCGGAATTCCTCGTGGAGGCGGCGGCGTGGGGGAGCGGACTGCGGGGCGGCGTTGAAAGCCGGGTCCGATGCAATGGATGCTTGCGAACCCCGCCAGGGTCGGAAGACAGCAACGGTAAGCTTGATGTTCCATGTGCCGTCGGGTCGCCTGGCTGGAGCCTTAACCGCGGCGAGCGAGCCGACGCCGCTCGTCGAGACGAGGTGCACGACCACTTTTGGAAAGGATGAGGGCGGAAGGCGGAGGGATGAAAACTTCTTCGCGTGCACTTGTATGACAGCAAAGTTCGACATGTTGATTCTGGATCCTGGGAAGGAGACGATCTTCTCCTTCATCCTTCATCCCTCATCCCTCATCCTTCCGGTCTAGCATGGCTCCCCAGTACCAGGTCCTGGCCCGAAAGTGGCGGCCGCAGCAATTCGATGACGTGGTGGGACAGGAGCACGTCACCACCACGCTGAAGAATGCCATCGAGCAAAACCGTCTCGCGCATGCGTACCTGTTTGTTGGCCCGCGCGGGATCGGCAAAACGTCCACCGCCCGCATTTTCGCCAAGGCGCTGAACTGCGTCAAAGGACCGACCACGACCCCGTGCGACAAGTGCGACAACTGCAAGGAGATTATGGCGGGCAATTCGCTCGATGTGCTCGAGATCGACGGCGCGAGCAACCGCGGCATCGATGAGGTGCGCGAGCTGCGCGATACCTGTCGTTACGCGCCGGCCCGCGGCCGTTTCAAGATTTACATCATCGATGAAGTGCACATGCTGACGAAGGAAGCGTTCAACGCGCTGCTTAAGACGCTCGAAGAACCGCCGCCGCACGTGAAATTCTTTTTTGCCACCACCGAGCCGCATAAATTACCTCAAACCGTGCTCTCCCGGTGTCAGAGATTCGATTTCAGGCGCATACCAATAACTGATCTGGTTAAAACTATCAAGGGTATCGCGGAAAAGGAGAATCTGGAGATAGAAAAGGAAGCCTCCTACGTTTTGGCGCGAAGAGCAGACGGGAGCTTGAGGGACTTGCTTTCCCTTTTGGACCAGGTGATTGCTTATAGCAGCGAAGGTGAATCGGAGAAAGAGGGACGGAGAACCATCTCATCCTCTTCAGCCATGGCACGCTCATAATCGCCGGGATCGGGAACGGTCACTGCGCATTCTCCGGTCAGGAGAGACGGCACAACAGAATGAACGCAGGAGCCTATGGGATCAAGCATGGAGGTTACCCGGCGCCCATTGATATACATCAGGGATAAAAGCAGGTGCCGCAATTGTCCCGTATTGCAGTAAATCATGGTCAGATCCGGGATATAATTAGCGTTCTTCAGCGGACCCAATACCATTCCGGGATACTTGCCGACCGGAAGGCGCGACATTTCCCGGCCA
>JBEKFI010000016.1:0-33811 GCA_050013395.1 Verrucomicrobiia bacterium
TTTCATTGTAGCAGCCCTTGGACGGGGGGCAATCCCAAACGGCAAGGTGGTTGTGCAACTGATACGCATTATTGTAGCAGCCCTTGGACGGGGGGCAATCCCAAACTCAACTGGGGAGGGCTTGTTCTATCTCTAAATTGTAGCAGCCCTTGGACGGGGGGCAATCCCAAACGGATGGCTCTCAAGAAGGCGAAGGGGTCACATCTAACTATTCATCATTTTGTAAATCCCACGCTGTGGCGCACGCTCAACTTATGAATCTTCTTTTTCGCTCTCGGTAGCTCGGCCTGCGGCCATTCGGATTGACCTTCGACGGCTCGGGTCGCATGCTGGCGCGGGCGGATGACGACGGAAGATGCCGCACGACACGGGCGAGACGCCCGCGCTACTTAGCGAGGTAGTTTTCTGGATTCGAATTTGCCGTCATTGTTTCGTGTTTCGTGTTTCGAATTTCGTGCTTATAGTTGCGGCTTACATGAGTTCACGACGCATCATCGTAGTCGGCGGCGGCGCGGCGGGGTTCTTTGCCGCCATCACCTGCGCCGAGGCGCTGCCGGGCGCTGAGGTGACGATTCTGGAGAAGGGACCGGAGTTTCTTGCCAAAGTCCGGATTTCCGGCGGCGGACGCTGCAACGTGACGCATGCCTGCTTCGATCCGCGGGAGTTTGCGACAAGATTTCCACGCGGGGAACGGGAGTTGATCGGACCGTTTCAACGATTCCAGGCGCGCGACACGGTCGCCTGGTTTGCGGCCCGGGGCGTGAAGCTCAATGCCGAGTGCGATGGACGGATGTTCCCACTTAGCAACTCGTCGCAGACGATCATTGATTGCCTCGTCGGCGCCGCTGAAGCGGCAGGCGTGAAGCTGCGGGCCAAGTCCGGGGTGGAGGAAATAGTAGCGCGGGCGTCCCGCCCGCTTCGTAATGGCAATGAACAGCAGGCAGGCGGGACGCCTACCCTACTAGGCGGCTTCGATCTGTCGCTGTCCAACGGCGAGACGCTGTTCAGCGACCGGCTGTTGTTGGCGACCGGCGGGTGCCGCACGGCTGCCGCCGGTCAATTGGCGGTCTCGCTCGGACACACGTTGGAGCCGCCCGTGCCGTCGTTGTTCACATTTAACCTGGCGCAGCCAGGCGACGACCCAAATGAGGTAGGGACGGATCGCCGGGCCGTCCGAACATCAACGTCAGCGGCGCGCCCGGCGGCCTGCTCGCGTGCTGTGTACGGAGTCGCGCCCTACCTTTGTGATTTGGCCGGGGTCTCGGTCGAGTCGGTGGAAGCATCGGTGCCGGGCACGGAATTACTGGAGCGCGGCGCGTTGCTGGTGACGCACTCGGGCCTGAGCGGCCCGGTGATCCTTCGTCTTTCCGCATGGGGGGCGCGGGTGTTGCATGATCGCGATTACCGGTTTCCGTTGCATCTGTACTGGTTGCCACGCCTCGGCCCGGAAGAGATTGCGACGGAACTTCAGTGGCGTCGCAGCCAGCAACCGGCCCGGCTCGTGCTGAACACGCCGATCCCGCCGTTGCCGGCCCGGCTGTGGGAACAGTTGGTCTTCGCCGCGGGAGTGAAGCGGGACACACGTTGGGGCGCGCTCACGCGCTCGGCCCAGCACAATCTCCTCCAGCAATTGATCCGCACGGAATTGCCGGTGACCGGCAAGAGCCTGAACAAAGAGGAGTTTGTCACCTGCGGCGGCGTGCGTTTGAGCGAGGTGAATTTCCGGACCATGCAAAGCCGGCTCTGCCCGGGCCTCTACTTTGCCGGTGAACTGCTCGACATCGATGGCCTTACCGGCGGCTTCAATTTCCAGGCCGCCTGGACCACCGGCTGGATTGCCGGCAGCGCCATGGCCGCGTAGTATCGGTCGACACGCACACATGACGACGAGAGATTCCACTGAAAACCAAATGCGCCCACTGCTGGAGTGGTTGTTGCGGAAGTATCCGGACACGCCGAAGAAACGGGCCAAACAATGGATCACGGCGGGCCGGGTGAGCGTGAACGGGGTGATTATCCGCCAGCCCAATCAAGCGATGGCCGATCCGCAGGACGCGTTGGAAATGCAGGGCCGTCGTTGCACCTCGGTGACGCTGGAACAGGAATGGCGGATTCATGCGCGGCTCGGGTTGCTTTACATCGACGCCTCGCTGGCCGTCGTCAACAAAGGCGCGGGACTGCTCTCAGTGCCCGCGCCGTACGGTGATTTGTCGGCGCTGAGCGTTCTCGGCGATTTCCTCGCGGGCCGGTTGCGGGCGATCGGCGGCGCGACGGCGCGTCGTCGGTTGCCGCCGTCGTTTTTGCATCTCACGCCCCAACCCGTCCACCGGCTCGATCAGTTTACGACGGGCGTGCTGTGTCTGGCGATGAACCCGATGGCGCGGGCGCGGCTCATCGATCAATTTCAAACGCATCGCGCGTCGCGCCAGTACGTGGCTTTTGTGGACGGTCGTCCAAAAACGCCGCGCGGCACGTGGCGGCACTGGCTGCGGTTTGACGACGACAATCTGCGCCAGCACGTGTTGTCCGAACGCGCGGCCAGAGAAGCCGGTGACGACGCACAGGAGTCGGTGACGCATTACGAAGTGATCGAGGAGTTCACCGTCGGCGGCACGGGCCGCGTCATTTCGAAACTGAAATTCAATCTGGAGACGGGCCGCACGCATCAGATTCGCGTGCAGGCGGCGCACGAAGGCCTGCCGTTGATCGGCGACCGCACGTATCACCCGCTCTATCACGCGGCCAAACAGGACCGCGCTGTCGTGCCGATCGAATTTACGCGGCAGGCATTGCATGCCGAGGTCTTGAGCCTGGAACACCCGGACAAGCCCGGGACACGGATGACGTGGACCGCCGCGCTGCCCAAAGACCTGCAGCAACTCGAAGCCGCGTTGCGGGCCGGCGGATTGGTGCGGTCTGGCCCGGATTATTCACGATGCGCTTAAACAACCCACAGTGTGTCACTGCTCGAACCCTCACCCTGACCCGCCTGCGCCGAGGCTTCGGCGGGCAGGCCCTCTCCCTTGGGGAGGGAGAGGGGAGATCTCCTCGCCCCGCCTTGCCACGAAAGCTTTCGGGGTTGACGGGGAGAGGATTAAGAGCCTGTCCTGAGTCTGTCGAAGGATGAGGGGTTGCCGGACGTTTCAGGTGGTTCATGAATAGGTCAGGCTGGAGACCTGCGCCGAACGGTGTGAGTGTTGTAGCGGCGCTTCTGCGAAGCGCCGATTTTCCTCAGCAAATCAAGGACCCGCGCTTCACAGAAGCGCGGCTACAACGGGAAAAGCTACTTGGGTAAAACACCCTTGTTATGCTTTTGGTTCCCTCCCAAGACGCGACTTTAGTTAAAACTTCCGCTCTTGTGGCGCGGATGAGTTCACAGCGGGGTGCGGCCGCTTTCCGCCATCTAGTGATCGTGGCTGCCGGGACTGCGGGCATGCCCATGGGCCAGATCGTCTTCGGTGGGCTCACGGATCTCCGTCACTTCCAGGTCAAATGTCAAATCCATTCCCGCGAGAGGATGATTCGCGTCGAGCGTCACGTGCGTGTCCGTCACCTTCACTGCGGTCAGCGGCGATCAGCGAGTTCAAAGCTTCACCCACTTCCTCGTCTTTGCAGATTTGGCGACGGCGTCGAGGACGATTTGGTTCGCCAAACCGTCTTCGAATGTCGGTTGCACGGGGTGCTTGTCCACGACGGCGTTGACGAAGTCGGCGACGGTGTGCACGAAGGTGTGTTCGTAGCCGATGATGTGGCCGGGCGGCCACCAGTTGCCAATGTACGGATGCACGCCGCCGCCTTGCGTGACGAGAATGTCGCGGAACCCGCGCCGGTCGGCAGGATCAACTCCGCTGTAGAACTTCAGCCGGTTCATGTCCTCGAAGTCAAAGACCAAAGACCCTTTGCTGCCGTTTATCTCGATCTGGATGCCGTTCTTGCGACCGAGCGCGAAGCGGGTGGCTTCGAGGTTGGCCAGCGCGCCGTTGGCGAACCGGCCGATGAACATCACGGCGTCGTCCACGGTGACCTTGCCTTTCTTGTCTGGCTCGCCCGGCAGCGGCCGCTCCTTGATGAACGTCTCCATCTGGCCGCAGACTTCGGTGAATTCGCCGACGAGATAACGGCCGAGGTCAACGATGTGGCTGTTGATGTCGCCCAGCGCGCCGGAGCCGGCGATCTTGCTTTGCAGCCGCCAGCCAAGAGGAAAATTCGGGTCGACGAGCCGGTCCTGGGCGTAGCGCGCGCGGTAGTGATAAACCCGACCGAGATCGCCCGCGTCGATCATTCTCTTCGCGAGCACGATGGCGGGGATGCGACGGTAGTTGTGGCAGACCATGTGAACGACGCCTGCCTTCTCGACGGCGTCCACCATCGCTTTCGCCTGCTTGACGTCGAGCGCGAGCGGTTTTTCGCAGAGAACGGCTTTGCCGGCTTTGGCGGCGGCGATCGCGATTTCGGCGTGCGTGTCATTCGGCGTGTTGATGTCGATGATGTCGATGGTCGCGTCGTTGACGACTTCGTGCCAGTCGGTTTCAAATTTCTCCCAGCCGAACCGATACGCCATTGCCGCCACGCCTGCCTTGTCGCGCCCGCAGATCACTTTCATGATTGGGCGGGCTTTCAAATCGAAGAACTTGTCCGCTTTCAGCCAGGCATTGGAGTGCGCGCGCCCCATGAATTTGTAGCCGATCATCCCGACGTTCAGAGTCCTGGGCATAAGAATCCTTCCCGCAGTCGCAAATAGGTTGCTATTTTATGGCGAAAATTATAGTCATTGAGGTGTCACCCCGTCACGAGAAAAAGAAAGGACAAGCATTAAAATGAAGCCGCACGTCAAGCTCTTTATCCCTGGGCCAGTGGAGGTTAGCGAAGAAACCTTCCGCGCGATGAGCCAGCCCATGATTGGCCATCGCGGGAGCGGATTTCAGGAGCTTTATGCCTCGATTCAGCCGAAGCTGCAGCAGGTTCTCTACACGAAGAACCCAGTTTTTATCTCCACCTCATCAGCCTGGGGCGTGATGGAGGCGGCCGTGCGCAACCTCGTCGCCAAGAAGGTTCTCAACTGCTGCTGCGGCGCGTTCTCCGATAAATGGTTCGACGTCTCGAAGCGATGCGGCAAGGAGGCGGAGGCGCTGAAAGTGGATTGGGGGCAACCGATTCTGGCCGAGATGATTGACACGAAGCTGAAGACGGGCCAGTTCGATGCGATCACCGTCGTCCATAACGAAACCTCCACGGGCCTGATGAATCCGCTCGCTGACATCGCGCAAGTGATGCGCGACTATCCCGACGTGACGTTCATCGTCGACGCCGTCAGCTCGATGACTGCCATCAAGATCGAAACCGACGCGCTCGGCATCGACGTCATCCTCGCCGGCACGCAAAAGGCGTGGGCGTTGCCGCCGGGGCTTGCGGTGTTTGCGGTGAGCGCGCGAGCGCTGAAGAAGGCCGGGACGATTCCGGGGCGTGGCTACTACTTCGACTTCCTCGAGTTCAAAGCGAACCACGACAAGAACATGACGCCGTCGACGCCGAGCATTCCGCACATCTACGGATTGAAATACAAGCTCGATCAATTTGAACAGGAAGGACTGGAGAACCGTTACGCCCGCCACCTCAAGATGGCGCAGATGACCCGCGAATGGGCCAGGTCGCGCGGCTTTGAGTTGTTCCCCAAGGCCGGCTATGAGTCGGTCACGCTCACTTGCGTGAAGAACAACAAGAATATCGACGTCGCGAAACTCCAGAAGACGCTCAGGGAACGTTACAGCCTCCTCATCGATGGCGGCTACGGACAGATCAAGGGCAAATCGTTCCGCCTCGGCCACATGGGCGATGAGACACCTGAAACTATCGCTCATTTGCTGGCCTGCCTCGACGACGGGTTGAAGATGTTGTAAGCCTCGCTAGGCCTACGGGTTGGGAGCAACGGGTCAGCTCAAGCCTCACCAGCGTGCGCCGGGTGAAACTTGGAATCGCGCAGCCCGTGTGGTACTTGTTTTGTTGGGCTTGTGTGAAATCCACCACGACAATTGCTGGTCTTGCGGCTAGTTGCCTCACGCTGCTGGCGAGCGTCAACCTGACGGCGCAGATCGCGCCGTCAGCGGTCGATCAATGGGCGCAAAAGGTGGATCCGTGGGTGTTCGATTCTTCCGTCGCCACGTCCAACGGCTACACGGAGTTCGTTATCTTCCTCAACGAGCAGGCAGACCTCAGCGCCGCCGCCTCGCTGAAAACCAAATTGGAGAAAGGCGAGTTCGTTTACCGAAAGCTCACCGAAACAGCGCGACAAACTCAAGCTCCGATTCTTGCCGACCTCACCGCACAAGGCGCGTCGCATCAGCCCTTCTGGGTCGCCAACATGATTTGGGTGCGCGGCGATCTATCCCTCGTGCAGCGCATGGCCGCGCGCGCCGACGTGAAACGAGTTTGCGCCAATCCCACGGTGTACGTTCCGGAACCAACCGCACCGGTGACCCGCGCGCCACTCAGTGTTTCCTCCGGCGTGGAGTGGAATATCTCCAAGGTGCACGCGACGGAGGCATGGTCGCTCGGCTACACCGGCCAAACCGTCGTTGTGGCCGGACAGGACACCGGCTATCAGTGGAATCATCCCGCGCTGATCAACCATTATCGCGGCTACGACGGCGTTTCCACCAATCACAATTACAACTGGCACGACGCGATCCACTCCAATGACGTGCACAACAGCGGGACGAATCCCTGCGGTTACAACCTCCTCGCGCCCTGCGACGACAACGGTCACGGCACGCACACGGTGGGCACGATGGTCGGTGACGACGGCGCTGGCAACCAAATCGGCATGGCGCCCGGCGCGAAATGGATCGGCTGCCGCAACATGGAGCGCGGCTGGGGATCGCCGGCCAGTTACAGCGAGTGTTTTCAATGGTTCATCGCTCCGACGGATCTCAACGGCAACAACCCCGATCCATCCAAAGCCCCCGACGTGATCAATAACTCTTGGTATTGCCCCGCGGAAGAAGGTTGCACCAGTCCGGAAATGCTACAGACCGTCGTTGACAACACCCGCGCCGCCGGCATCGTTGTCGTCGTTTCCGCCGGCAACAGCGGATTATCGGGCTGCAGTTCCGTGTCCGAAGAGCCGGCGATTTACGACGCTTCGTTGAGCGTCGGCGCGACCGACAGCAGCGACAACATCGCCAACTTCAGCAGTCGCGGCCCGGTCACGGTGGACGGCAGTAATCGTTTGAAACCGAATCTTTCCGCTCCCGGCGTCAACGTCCGCTCCAGTTATCCGACCAGCACATACGCCGTCCTCAGCGGCACGAGCATGGCCGGCCCGCACGTCGCCGGCGCGGTGGCGCTGCTCATTTCCGCTCACCCGGAACTTCGCGGCCAACCCGATACGATCCAATCGCTGCTCCAACAATTGGCCACGCCGCTCACGAATTCCGAAGTCTGCGGCGGTCTCGCTGCCGCCAACGTCCCCAACAACACCTTCGGCTGGGGTCGCCTCGATGCTCTCGCCTCGCTCGGACTTGCCGACTCCGACGGCGATGGCATGATCAATTATTCGGAAATTCTCGCTGGCACGAATCTGCGCGATTCATCGAGCGTTCTCCGCATCACCACCATCACTCGCAACAACTTCGATCTCCTCGTCACCTTCTCCAGCGTCACCAATAGATCCTATCGTCTCGAACGCACTGACGATCTCACCAGCGGCGCATGGACAACCGTCACCAACAACATTTCCGGCACCGGCGCTCCGTTGACTCTTGCCGATCCCGCCGCCACCGCCACGAACTCCCAATTCTTTTACCGCATCCGCCTCCAGCAGTAACGAAAGGTGCGGCGTTGCCACTGAGAAAGACCGGAGAGTAATTCAAGCGAAGGTTGGGGCGCGAGCCGCTGAAGCCGGCGCGGGTTCGCTGAGAAACATATCCAAGGGCGCCCATCCTGCCGCGTCTTCGTACCTAGCCAAGTCAGATGCCGACAAGCAGCCACAAGCGAAATCAATCCGCACATCCTCGATGGAGTAAGGCCCGAACTCGTCACCATTATGTGAAATGTATATTCTCATCGCTTTCTGTCCGATGCCTCATCCAACACCACAAGTTGATTGAAGTTTCGCGGTTCTTTATTGGCGTCGTTCACGATGCATCCCCTGTCTCTTGACAGACGCGTGAAAATCTCAGAGGCTTAAACGGTATGAAGGCCCGGCACCAGCGCATCCTGCATGTCGATGGCGATTCGTTCTTCGCCTCGTGCGAGATCGCATTGGATCCAAAGCTAAAAGGGAAACCCGTGCACGTCGGCGGCGGGCGGCGCGGTGACGGGATCGTCATCGCCGCCAATTACATCGCTAAGAAATACGGGATCATCACAGGCATGGCTTGCTTCGAGGCAAAACGCAAGTGCCCCGAGACCGTGCTCGTACGGCCGCACTACGACGAGTACCAGCGGGTGTCGATCGAGATATTTCGCCGCGTGCGCCACTACACGCCGCTCCTCGTGCCCACCTCCATCGATGAAGGTTATCTCGATTTCACCGATTCGCCTGCAGTTTTTCGCTGCCGCAATGCCGCTGAACTGGTCGCGCGCATGAAACGCGAGATCACCGCTGAGATCGGCCTGCCTGTGTCGATGGGACTCGGCTCGTCGCGCTGGCTGGCGAAGCTGGCGACCGAGCATTGCAAGCCCGACGGTTTTCACGAAGTACCCGAAGACAAGGAGCGCGAGTTCCTCCATGATGTCCCGATTCAAAAACTGGCCGGCATCGCCGAGCGGCGCGCGCAATCGTTGCGTGCGCTGGGCGTGTGGACGCTCGGCGACATCGCGCAGTTGCCGCTCGGGTTGCTGGAGAAGCGCTACGGCTTTTTCGGACTGGAGCTGTGGCTGCTGGCCAATGGCCAACTGCGCGAGAGATTGTCCCTCGCCAACAAACCACGCACCTGCATCGGCAGCGCCACCACCCTGCCCTACGACGAACCGGGTTACGAATCGGCGCTGCTGTTCCTGCTCGACCAGACCGAGCGTGTGGTGACGACGTTCTTCCGCGAAGACCTCAAGGTGCGCGAGATGGGCATGTACGTCCGCTTCAAGGACATGTCGGGCCGCAGCGAGAGTGTCAGGTTCCCCGCCGCGCAATTCGAACCGCGCGTCATCAATCCGCAGGTGGAGCGACTCTTCCGTCAACTCGTCGCGTGCGAGACGCAGCCGATCCGTCAAGTCTGCATTCATTTCTGGAACATGCAGCCGCTCGATCTGCAACCAAAGCTGTTTGGCGGCGACGGCGAATTCAGGCGCCGCGAACTCCACCACGCGCTGGAGGAAATCGAGGCGCGCTACGGGCGCCGCAGCGTCAAGACGGGCACGCGCCTGCTGCTGGAGAAACAAGGCGCGCATCTGGTCAGCGAGAAGGCGAAATGTCCGTTCATCCCCCAACGCGAGATGGCAATCAAGATGGACAAAGTCCCCGAGGCCCATGCTCGACCTGATCTACGAGGACGAATCGAAGCTGCTGGAGGGCGAGGCTCCCGCCTGCGCGGACGAAGCCGCTTCGGCGCGGCGAAGGCCCGCCGCGCCATTGCCGCTGCCCCGCACTTGGGACCGTTCCACCAGAAGACACCAGAAGTTTTTGTAGCCGCGAATCCTATTCGCGGCCCCGTTGCCCGCCGCGAGCAAGCTCGCGGCTACAGTTTCCCCTTCGTGCTCGGGACGCCTTGCACCCGCGGGTCGCGCTGGCAGGCAAGGTCGAGCGCCTTCGCCAATGCTTTGAAAACTGCTTCGACGACGTGATGCGGTTCGTCACCGCGCAGCACATCCACGTGCAGGTTGCACCGCGCCTCGTTGGCAAAGCCCTGTAGGAATTCCTTCACCAGGCCCACTCGAAAAGCACAGGCAGCAACGCCTGTGCCACCAGTCCTGCCGCCAAGATCGACGTTGGCCATTCGATTCCAATTCTTCGCCTCGAACACAAGGAACGGACGATTGCCGAAATCGAGCGCGATCCGCGCTTGCGCCAGCGATTCGTCCATCGGCACGAGCGCCCAGCCGTAGCGGCGAATCCCGCGCTTGTCTCCGAGCGCCTGCACGAAGGCTCGTCCGAGTGCAATGCCGACGTCCTCGACCGTGTGATGCGCATCCACGTCGATGTCGCCCATCGCGCGGATCGTTAGATCACATAATGAATGTTTCGCCAACAGCGTCAGCATGTGGTCGAAGAATGCGATGCCTGTGGTAATGTCTGCCTTGCCGCCGCCGTCGATGGTCAGCGACAGTGTGATCTGCGTCTCCGCAGTGTTCCGCTGGATCCTAGCGCTTCGTTTTTTCACAAAGTGTCCCTCCCTCTTTTGTTGTCACCCTGAGCTTGTCGAAGGGTCTCTCCCCGAACGACCGAGATTCTTCGCCCGCCCCGAACGCTTTCGGGGCAAGCTCAGAATGACAGACGTAGTGTCCAGCAACTTGTCCATCTCCTCGTCCGTGCCGATGCTGACGCGCGCGAAATCGCGGATCCGATCAGCGTCCCACCATCGTACCAGAATCTTGCGCGCCCGCAATTCGTCCGCCCACCGCTTGGCCGTCAACCCCGACACGCCTGTCGGGGTCAACGGCGCAGGCGGACGCGCGAACACAAAATTCGTTTGCGAAGGATAGACGAAGAAGCCGAGTTTGGCCAGCGCCGCCGTGACCCGCTCGCGCGTGGCACATATCCTCTTGACGTTATCCTGAAAGTAGCACCAATCTTCGAGCGTCGCTTCGGCGCCAACCTGGCTCAAGCGACTGACGTTGTAGCTGTCCTTCACTTTGCCCAGCGCGGCAATCAGCTCGCGCGGGCCGACCGCCCAGCCGACGCGCATGCCTGCAAACGAAAAGGATTTTGAGAATGACCGCGCCACAATCACATTGTCGTATTCGCGCACGAAGTCGAGGCAGTTATCCGAAGCAAAATCGACATACGCCTCGTCGATTACCACCACACCGTCGGTTTCTTCGATCACACGCTGGATTTCCACGCGCTGCAGCCACACGCCACTCGGCGCGTTCGGCTGCGTGATGAAGACGAGCTTCACGCCGTCGAGTTTCGCCAACAGCGACGGATACGCCTTGATCTGAAAGTCGCCATCGAGCGGCAACTCGACATGCGTCGCACCCTGGATGTTGGCGAGCACGGGATACAGCGAGTAGCTCGGCCAGAAATATGCGAGCTTCTCGCACTCGCCACAGAACGCGCGAACGCAAAGATTCAAGATGTCGTCGCAACCGTTGCCGATGACAATCTGATCGGGCTCGAAACCGTGGATCTTGCCAAGCTTTATGCGCAACACGCTTGCGGCCGGGTCCGGATACAGCCGCAGCCGCCCGTCAATTGCCGCGCGCAACGTTTCGAGCACCTTCGGAGAAGGCTGATACGGATTCTCATTTGTGTTCAGCTTGATAAGCCCCGCGATCCCGCCGCGGCGGGGCTGTTCGCCAGGCACGTAGGCCGCCATGCGTTGAATGTTCTTTCGGATGCGAGTCATCACACACTCAATTCTCCGACCCCTCACCTCAATCCTCTCCCCCGAGGGGAGAGGAGACTGCCTTGCGGTTTCCCTCTCCCTTGCAGGGAGAGGGTCAGGGTGAGGGTCGTTGCCGCGATCACCCTTCTGTGAACCTTATCCGCGCGCTCGCGGCGTGCGCGTCCAAGCCTTCAACGTCCGCGAACTTCTCCAGTGTCGGCAGCGACTTCCGCAGCGACGCACGCGAAAGTTCCACGACGCTCGTGCGGCGCTGGAATTGATCGACCATCAGCCCCGCGAACGACTTCCCTGCCCCGCCCGTGGGCAATGTGTGGCTCGGTCCCGCGATATAGTCACCCACCACCGTCGGGGACCACGGGCCGATGAAGATCGCGCCCGCAGTTCTGATTTGCGGCACGAGCTTCGCCATGTTCTTCGTCATCACCTCGCAGTGTTCGGGGGCGAACTCGTTCGCCACTGCGACCGCTCGCTTCAAATTTTTCACGAGTACGCAAGTGCCCGAGTGCCTGAGTGCCAGCTCGATGAACTCGCGTCGTTTCAGCGATGGGAGTTGACGCGCGATCTCCGTCTGGGTCGCCTCCAGGACCTTCCTCGATGGCGTCACCAGCCACACGCGCTCGTGGCCGCTGCCGTGTTCAGCCTGCGCGAGCATGTCGGCGGCGACAAAACGCACATCGGCAGAATCATCGGCGATGATCAGCACTTCGCTCGGGCCGGGCAGCAAGTCGATCGCAACATGGCCAACGAGCAATCGTTTCGCCGCCACGACGTACGCGTTGCCAGGACCAAAAATCTTCTGCACGCGCTTGACTGCCGCAGTCCCGAGCGCCATCGCGGCGACGGCTTGTGCGCCGCCGAGTTGGTAAACCTCCGTCGCGCCTGCTTTGCGAATCGCGTAGAGCAGGTCCGGGTTGATCGGCGGCGGCGAGCACACAACGATCTCGGGACAGCCCGCCGCCTTTGCGAGCACGATCGTCATCAGCGCGGTCGAGACGAGCGGCGCGGTGCCGCCCGGAATGTAGATGCCGACGCGCCCAAACGGCTCGAACTTTTCGCCAACCGACGCGCCCTGTGCGTTGCGCATCCGCCAATTCTTTCGCAGCGACCGCTTCGCGAACGCGGCGATGTTTTTTTGCGCGACCGCAATCGCTTTCCGCAGGCTCGCCTCGACTCTCGGTGCCGGTGCAGTCACGCGCAACTGTTCAGCCGTCAGCTTCACGCGGTCGAAGCGCTCGGTGAGTTCGACGAGCGCATCGTCGCCGCGCGCCTGCACGTCGGCGATGATGGCGCGGACACGCTCATCGATGGTCTGGTCAAAGAGGCTGGAGCCGGCGATGGCTTTGGCGAGCGCCGCGGCAAAATCCGGCTGGTCGTGGCGGAGAATCTGCATGCGCTCAATCCATTCGAAAGCGGAACGGCGGCGGCTCATCCGACTCGGGCGGCTCGGGAAACTTGAATGGGCCAGGCGGTGCCGGTGGTGGTTGTTCGGGAAGCGGACCGAACGAATCCTCGTACATGCGCAAGCGCGCTTCGAGCGCGTTGGCGATGCGGCGCACATGCCGCGGACTGACCAGCACGCGCGCCGTGACCACCGGCGTCGGCGGGAACCCGACGATGAAATCCAAGATGAACTCCTCCGGCGTATGTCCCACCAGCACGCCGGTCGCGTACTGGCCCGCCATCACCGCGTCGGCAATGGCGCAGGACGAATAGAAGTCACCGGCCGGCTTGGTGCGCGCTGCGTCGGCCTTGCCCGGTTCGAGGATTGGGCCAAACTGTTTCTCGTACCAAGCGACGTTTTCGCGCAGCGCCCCCGCCAGCCGCTTCGCATGCGCGGGATGCACGATGACGCGCGCGACGACACGTACGGGCGCAGTGAAGCTGGCGAGGAAATCCAGCACAAATTCCTCCTGCGTGTGGGTGTTGATCATTGCGGTGGCATATACGCCGGCCGCCACGTGCTCGGGCACTTTCGGACTGCCTGGTTTTGATGTCGGGTCGCTCATGGTTGATTCACTTTCTCCTCGCGGTTTCCTCACCGCCGCACTGCGCGGGCCATCGTACACAACCGGCCGCGAAAAGCAACCTTCCAGTGCTCGGCCTGTCCGGTTGCGCCGCAGAGATATTCAAACGGCAGCCCGACTGGCGCGCGTTTTCAGTCTCACGCCTATCAAAGCCTGAGCAGCCAGAGGTGATTAGTCGCGGCGAGAATGTTCACCGCGGTTCACATGGCCACTGCCACAAGTCGGGTTTCATCCCTCCGCCTTCCGCCCCCATCCTTTCCGCGCTCATTCCCACTCGATGGTGCTGGGCGGTTTGCTGGAGATGTCGAGGCAGACGCGGTTGACGCCTTTGACCTCGTTGATGATGCGGGTGGAGAGGCGCGCCATCAAATCGTACGGCAGGCGCACCCAGTCGGCGGTCATGCCGTCCACGCTTTCGACGGCGCGAATCGCGACGACATTGTCGTAGGTGCGCTCGTCGCCCATCACACCGACCGTCTTCACAGGCAAGAGCACGGCGAACGACTGCCAAATCTTGTAGTAGAGATCGGCCTTCTTCATCTCGTCGATGACGATCCAATCCGCATCCTGCAAAATGCGCAACCGCTCGGGACTGACCGCGCCGAGAATGCGCACCGCCAATCCCGGTCCGGGGAATGGCTGCCGCCAGACGATCTCGCGCGGCAGGCCGAGTTGCGCTCCGACCTCGCGCACTTCGTCCTTGAACAACGTCCGCAGGGGTTCGAGCAACTCGAACTTCATCCGCTTCGGCAGGCCGCCGACGTTGTGGTGCGACTTGATCATTGCCGCGGGATTTCCCCCGATGCAAACGCTTTCGATGACGTCAGGATAGGTCGTGCCTTGAGCCAGGAAACGGGTCTTGTAGCCGCGAATCTCATTCGCGGCCTTCCCCTTTCGCCGCGAAAAGGTTTCGCGGCTACAATCGCGCGCGGCCCTCTGAAACACCTCGACGAACGTGCGCCCGATGATCTTGCGTTTGCGTTCCGGGTCGGCGACTCCTCGCAACTTGCGGAGAAAAACGTTTGTGGCATCCTCGTAATGCAGCTTGATGTGGAGGTTCTTGCCGAACACGCGCTGCACGCCTTCGGCTTCGCCCTTGCGCAGCAGACCGTTGTTGACAAACACGCAAGTGAGCTGACTGCCGATGGCTTTGTGAATCAGCGCCGCCGCGACGCTGGAATCCACACCGCCCGACAGCCCGAGCAACACGCGGTCTTTCCCGACTTTTCCCCGGATCTCCTCGACCGAGCGGTCAATGAACGAACGCATCGTCCAGTCCCGTCCGCACCCGCAGATGCCGTGAACGAAGTTGGCGATGACCTGCCGGCCGTTCGGTGTGTGATGCACTTCGGGATGAAACTGGATGCCGTACAGCCTGCGCGCTTCGTCGGCGATGGCGGTGTGGGGCGCGTTATCACTGCGCCCGATGCAGGCGAAACCATCGGGCAGCAGCGTCACTTGATCGCCGTGACTCATCCAGACCTTCTGGAGCCGGTCCATGCCCGCGAACAGCCGCGATTCACCCGTGATTTCGAGTTCGGCGTGACCGTATTCGCGTTTGTCGCTCTTATCGACGCGACCGCCGAGTTGGTGCGCCATCAACTGCATCCCGTAGCAGATGCCGAGCGCGGGAATGCCCAGGTTCCAGATCGCGGGATCGCACTGCGGCGCGTTCTTGCCGTACACGCTGGCCGGGCCGCCGCTGAGGATCAGACCGCTCGGTCGAAGCCCCGCCAGTTTCGAGGCGGGCGTGTCGAAGTGCAGGATCTGGGAGAACACTTCGCACTCACGGATCCGCCGCGCGATGACCTGCGTGTACTGCGAGCCAAAATCAAGGATGATGATCTGTTCCATCGTGTTCCTATGCGTTTCTGTCAATGGTCAAGACTTGCCTCCGTTCATAGGCAGTCTCGCGGTCACCAAATGTAATCTCCCTGTCGTAGCCGACGCCTGATCTTCCGCTTGGCGTCCTCCATACCAGCGACAGCAATGTGCTCGGCCCCCCACTTCAATAAGTCCTTGTCCCTTACCCAGTCATCAAATATGGAAACCATGTCTGAGACCTCGGTGTCTTCGTAATCTGTTATGATGAAAACCTTGGCCACTTTCCTGCTGAGCGCAGCCAGAATAATCTCCCCCGCGATGGCCCTCCAGCCATCAGTAAAGGCAAGCTCGAATACAACGGACTGGCTCCCAGCCTCCCATACTACATCGGGGCGATAGGAGACGTGACGCCGTCTTACTCGTACATCAAGTGGTTCGCTGTCTCCCGTGTAACATCTATAGTAATTTCTGCCCCTATTCATTTGCGAGACCCCCAACTCCATGAGCCAATGTTTTATGGACTCGTGCAGTTTCTGGTCCGTGAAGTTCATTCTCCGGCTCCTATCTTCGGGGTCAACTCGTTGACATCACTCATTTCGCTGCTCCCTTCTTTCTCACGCGGTACGGCGCGCCACGTTCGCGCACGTGGAAACCAATTTGTTTGCGCGGTGGTTCGGGTGGTTGGGTCAGGCGACGCAGAACCTCGAAGATGGCTTGGATTTTCTCCTCGTGGTCTTGGATGTTGTGGACGACCTCGGCGAGTTGCCGCGCCAACCCGGCATGCTCGGCCATGAACTGCCGCAACCGCGCGAACGTCCGCATGATGGCGATGTTGACCGCAATTGCGCGGTCACTGCGCAACACGCTCGACAGCATCGCCACGCCCTGCTCGGTAAAGGCGTACACCTGCTTGGAGTACTTGATTTGGGAGGATGTCACAATTTGTGATATCCTCATAATCTCCTTGCGGGTGAGGCAAAACATGAAATCCTCGGGAAACCGCCCCTGATTTCTGCGGACCGCCTGATTTAGCGCCCGGGTTTCGACTCCGTACAGCTCCGCGAGGTGGCGATCCAGCATCACCTTCTGGCCGCGCACCAGATAGATCAGGCTATCGATTCGTTCGAGCGGGATAATGGATTCATCGGGCACCATGCGCGCGGTCACCTCCCAGCCCGAACAGCCGCAAGCGAGACGCCGGCGCCACTAGGAACCAGTCGCGGCAGGAATGCAGCTTCTACAGATTGTTTCGCCCATTCGCCCATTCGCCGTTTCCCCGATTCGTTCGTCACTCGCTCCTACGCTGCACGCTTCCACGATTATTTCCCCATGCCGACGCCCTGGATCGTTTGGAAGACTTTGCCTTCGGTTTTGATGGCGGGCGCGATGATGATCTCGGTCTCCTGAAACTCGCGGATGGTGCGCTTGCCGATGCTGCCCATGCAGGTGGCCAGCGCGCCCATGAGGTTTTGCGAACCGTCATCGAGATCGGCAGGACCGAAGAGAATCTGTTTGAGCGAACCCGTCACGCCGACCCGGATGCGCGTGCCACGCGGGAGGTTGGCATGCGGCGTGGCCATGCCCCAGTGATAGCCTTTGCCGGGCGCTTCCTTGGCGCGGGCGAACGCGCTGCCGATCATGACGGCATCCGCACCGCAGGCAAACGCCTTGCAGATGTCGCCGCCTTTGCTCATACCGCCGTCGGTGATGATCGGGATATAACGACCGCTCTGCTTCAAGTAATAGTCACGCGCTGCCGCGCAATCGACAGTCGCGGTCACTTGCGGCACACCGAGTCCAAGCACCCCGCGCGTCGTGCAGGCCGCTCCAGGACCGACGCCGACGAGCACCGCGGCCGGGCCGCTCTGCATCAATTCCACCGTGACGCTGTATGTGACGCAGTTGCCGATGATAACGGGAATCCTCATTCGCCTGCAAAACGAGGCCAGATCCAGCGTCTTGTATTCGCTGGAGATGTGGCGGACGGTCGAAACGGTGGATTGCACCACGAAGATATCCGCGCCGGCTTCCTGAGCAATTGCGCCGAAACGTTCGGCCCGCTGTGGGATCGAACTGACTGCCGCCAACACGCCCGCATCCTTAATCTCTTTGATGCGCGCGGCGATCAAGTCCTCCTGAATCGGCTCGGTGTAAATGCGCTGCAGCAGGTGCGTCGCTTCTTCCTTGCTGGCGTTGACGATCTTGTCGAGGACTTCCTCCGGACTCTTGTAGCGCGTCTGCACGCCTTCGAGGTTGAGCACCGCGACGCCGCCGAGTTTGCCCATCTCGATGGCGAAGCGCACATCGACGACCCCGTCCATCGCGCTGGCTAGAATCGGCACACGAATCTTGTGCGGGCCTCGGCTCGAATCCTTGGAGTCGAGTTGGAAACTCGTGTCCACTTCGTTCGAGTTGATTGTCATATCGCCCGGCACCAGCGCGATGTCGTCAAAGCCATATGTGACACGGGCTTTTCGATTGCGGCCAATCCACATGCCCATAAATCAAGCCTTCGCTAAATTCGCAGATTCCAAAGTCAAATTGGGAAAACTTTTCGTACAACGAGTCCTCGCTAACACACTTTATAGCGACTTGCTTGGATTAGCACAACAAGCAAATGCGCCAACACGTCTGTCTCAGCGTCACGGCGGGGCAGCTTTCGGCTCGTTCGTCGAGGCGGGAGGCGATGTCGTAGCCCAAATGAACTTCACCACGCCCCACGTCAGCGCCATCGCGTCTGCGGCCTTCTGCGGCTCGAATCGAATTCGTTGCGCGAGTTCCAGCGCCTGCGCATCGGCTTGAGCAGCCGCCGCACCGCTGCCGGAGGAACGATCCAACACGGCATAGCGCACCGTGCCATCAGCCGCGACGGCGATGCGCACACGCGCCGGTCGCAGTGGCGTCTCGCTTGTGATCGTCGGCAGTTCCGCCGATTGAAGCATCGAGCGGTTGTCGATCGACTCGACGACTCTCAGCACTGAGCGATTCGACACTTCCGGCGGTGGACCTGACTCAGTTTCCGTGACCTCCTCGGATTCGGCAGGCGTTTTTTCGAGGGACGACTGCACGGCGTCGGCCAGAGAGGCTTGTTCCAGCAAGGGCTGAAAGCTGGGGAGAACTTCCACTTCCAGAAAAGCGAGTTCGGTGCGCGGTTCGAAGCCCCGATGCGCGGCGGGCAACTGGCGCTCCCACAACTCTCGGGAGAAACCGTGAGCGCTCGGCAGCGACATGAGGCTGGGATCAAGCAAATCGGCAACGACGTATTCGATGGCCCGCGCCTGCTGGGGCGTCGATTGTGGCACCCAATGCGCGACGGGGGTGCCGGCGAAATCGGTCTGCTTGGGTTTACGCTGAATCCCAAGGAGAAGGAACACTCCCGCGTAGGCAAGAAAGCACGCCGCCATGATGAGCAGCAGCAGCTGCCGCTCGGTCATCCGGAACTTCACGAAAGCCATTAGCTCACCTTGGCGCGGACTGGCCAAAGATTTCGGGGCGTGCGGCCAGATTGACGGAAAAGCCGGCCTCTATTGCCATACTCATGATCTGCATCACCGTCCCGCTTGCCACTTGTTGGTCGGCCTTGATAATCAGACCCTGATTGTGCGACCTCCGCGCGGCTCCCCGCAAAGACCGCTGCAATCCCTCGAGCGTCGTGACCTGATTGTTAAAGAACAGCAAATTATCCCGAGTCACCGTGACAACCATTCCTTGAAACGTGGCGTTGGGAGCCACGCTGACGGCAGGCAGAGCCACCACCCCGATGCCGGGCTGCAGCACATAGGGAGAATTCAGCAGCAGGAATATCAACAGCAGAAACACGATGTTCACCATCGGCACGGGATCGATGCGGCCCTTGGCGATTTCGCAATGCGTCTTGAATGTCATGCCGCGCGTCAAACTCCGCTGCGTTGCTGTTTCGTTACCAGCGCGATTGGCTCTTCAATGGAGGCGTTCCCACCGTGCCGTATCACAAAACCGACAATCTCGTTGGCAGCCTTCTCCATGTCGATAACGAGATTCTGTACGCGACTGACGAGGTAGTTATAGGCCACGTATGCGGGAATGGCGACGAGAAGGCCGGCCGCTGCTGTGATCAACGCTTCCCAGACGCCGCCCGCCAATTGCCCGGCGCCGGCCAGTTGCTGCACTTGGATGACCTTGAACATCTGAATCATCCCCAAGACCGTCCCCAGAAATCCGATCAATGGCGTGACCTGCGCAATCGTGGCCAACACCACCAGCCTTCGCTCCAGGTGCGCCACCTCGGTGCGCGCCACATCCTGGACGGCGTCGCGAATCTCCTCGCGGCTGCGATCGTGATTGACGACAGCGGCTTTGACCACCTGTGCCACGGGACCGGCCGTCTCATCGCAATTGGCGATGGCTTCGATGATGTTGCCGCGCTTGAGCGAGTTGCAGATGCCGTTCACGAAATCGACGGTATGAATCTGTGCCCGATGATAGTGAAACCATCGTTCCAAAAAAGTGGCAACCGCCAGCAGACCGTTGAACAGGATCAGCCACATCAACGGCCCGCCTTTGAACATCCACGTCAGCATAATTCAACCTTTGCTTAACGGATTAACCTTAAACTTCCAAGTTCAAAGTGCAACGTTCAAGACCATTTCGCCCCGCCGCAATCAGTACAAGAGCATGTGTTCGACCCGGATCTTGCGAATCCGGTCCTCCACGAGCGGCTTCAACTCGGGGCATGACTCGAGAAGCTTCTGATAGAGCGTGATGGCATCGCGCCATTGCTGTTGCTGCTCTTTGATGTCCGCCGCGGCTCGTCCCGCTTTGCATGACCAGAAACGTTCGGGCGGCTCGTTGGTATCAGGCGCAACGTTCTGCTCATACACGGGCTTTATGTAGAACTGCAGCGCGTCGTCGAGTTTGCCTGCCTTTTCGTAGGACTGCCCGATCTTGAACAGCAGTTGGTTGCGCATGCAGGCGTCGTGGGCACAGTCCAACGCTTTGCGATAACTGGCAATGGCGTCATCGAGGCGATTCAGAGTGAACTGGCAATCCCCTTTGCGGCCTTGCGCTTCGCAGAGAAGGTGGCAGTCTGGAAATTCTTTGACCAAATTGTCAAACACCAGCAACGCGTTATCAAACTGGCCGAGTTCCGTGAGCGCATCGCCCTCCCCAAACCGCGCGTCGCAGCGCAAGGATGAATTGGGGAACTTCTTCAGCAAACCCTCGAACAAGTCAATGGAGTTTGTGTAGTCCTGGCGGGAATATGCTGCTCTCGCGGCAAAATACTGCGCCTTATCAGCCAATTGGCTGGTCGGATACTTCTCCACGACGAACTGAAATTGTTCCTGCACCTTTATATAATTCTTCTGCTTCTGATAGTAGTCGGCAATCCAGAACTGGATGTCCGGCGCGAATGGCGATTGAGCATATTTCGCCAGGAAATCCGTGAAATCAGCAACCGTCTTCTCCGCCTGTCCCTTTTGCGCGTAGCACCAGCCGCGATGGTAAAACGCCTCCTGCGCCAGCGGTGAGTCCAAGCCACCCGCCATGAGCTTGTCAAATTCCGCCGACGCCTGATCATATTTCCCTTCGCGATGATACGATTCACCAATCGCCAGCGCGGCGTTCTTCGCCCAATCGCTTTGAGGGAACTTGCTTACCACTTCGCCGAGTGCCGTCCGCGCGTCGTCTTCTTTGCCCAGTTCAACCGCGATCTGTCCGCTCATAAACTGCGCCTCGGGTGCAAACTCGCTCGTTGGGTATTGTTTCACCAGCGACTCGAAGGTTGCGGTCGCAGCCTCGGCATTCCGCAATCGGTGATAGGCTTCGCCGAGTTGAAACATGGCGCGGTCGAGCAGTTTCGTGGTGGGATACGTGCCCATGAGCCGCTGGTAACTCGCCACCGCGTCGGCATACTGGCCGAGCGCGAACTGCGCGTCCGCCACCTTGAACAATGCCTCCGACGCCACGGCCGGATCCTTCGCCAGTGTGAACGCCTGTTGGAAATATTTCAGCGCGTCGGCGGTTTGATTGAGTTTCCACGCGCACCAACCCGCGTTGAAGTTTGCCTTCGGCTGCAAGACGCTCTCTGGATAGTTGGTGGTCAGGTTGGCGTACTCAGACAACGCAGCGGCAAATTCGTCATGGCCGAAGAGCAAATCCGCAATTGCCGTTTGCACCTCATCCGCCAAGGGATCGCTGGGGTGTGCTTTGAGGAATTCCTTCAGCTTGGCCACGCCGTCGGCGAGCTTGCCGCCGCACAGGTAGGCGTCGCCGAGCTTGAGCATCGCGTCGCGCTTGAGTTGTCCGCTCTGCGCATTGTTCAACGCGGAGGAAAATGCCTCCGCCGCGCTGTCGAATTTCTCGGTGTCCCAGTAAACCCAGCCTGCTGCATACCATGCTTCGGCAGCCAACTGCGCGTCCACGGGTTTGTTGGACTTCGACTTGAACGCGTCGGTCACCACCGCGTACGCTTTCAGCGCGTCATCGTACTGTTTGCGTTGCGCCAGCGATTTGCCCAGCCAGTAGAACGCGCGATAAAACGCCCGCGTGTTCGGGAACTTTTTCGTCAGGCCACCGAACACCGCGTCGGCCTCGGGAAATTTTCCCTGCGCGAGATAAATCTGGCCGCGCAACAGTTCCGCTTCCGGCGCCAACTCGCCCTTCAAGCCGAGTCTTTTCAGTTGCTCCAGCGATGTGCTGGCGGCATCGAACTGGTTTTGCTTGAACTGGACGAACGCCAGTCCGTAGAGCGCCTGCGCCCGATACGGGCTGCGTGGGAACTTCTCGACCACCTCCTCGTACCGCGCCGCCGCCTCGGCAAATTTCCCGTCGCGCGCCAACGCTTCCGCAAGCCAGAACCGAAAACTGTCGGGCCGCTTGTCCGGCCACTTTGTCAGCGCATCCTGTAGCGTCCGCACAGCCTCTGGCGATTTCCCCTGATTCAACTGCGCTTCCGCCAACAACAGTTGCGCGCCGTCGGCGCGGTCTGAGTGTGGGAATTTTTCCAGGAACTCGCTGAACTGCCGCCCCGCGACGTCGTAAATCTTGTCGTTCAACGCCGCCTCCGCCACGCGATACAGACGATTCTCCTCCGCCGTTGCGGCGACAAACACCAACGCCAGAATGATCCAATACCTCCTCATGCAAATCCCTTGGACGGCAATAGTGTCAGAATCTTCACCACCCGGCAAGCACGACTCTTGCGTAGAACTGTGACGAAGATCGCTTTGTTTGCCGATGTCATAGGATTATGGTGTGACTTGTGCAGACCATCGGCGATGGTTCAACTCGCCTGGTTCTCAACCAATGGTGGGGACGTCAGGCCGCAGTTGACCCGCTGATTGGCTCGATCTACGGCACCAGCCGCACACGGTAGAAACGGGCCGGAACGTTGGTTGACCCGCCGATATCCAAGTCGTCAGTCGTCGTGTCGCCACTGCCCGAGAGATGATTAGTCCGCTGATGTCGATGAAGTTGGTGGTGTAGCCGCCGCCCGCATCGCCTGCGGTGGCTTGCACCGCGTTGGTGCGGCCACCGGCTGTTGTCCAAATGATGACCACGTCGTTGCTTTGTTGCGCGATGGAGATGATCCGCAGCGTCGAGGCGCTCTTGGTCGGATCGGTTCCCGCCAGAAACTCATTGGTGGTGCTCATCCCGTCCCCGTCAGGATCTGCTCAAGGCGTCCCACCATGGGTCGGACTGCCGCTGAAACTCGCCACAACTGGCTGATCGCCCGCGATCAGCCTGACCTATCTCTCGTTGTTTGGTTGTTCGCCTTCACCTCACGACCGCGAGTTGCCGTCCTTCTTAGTCCGCTTCCGCATCATCAGCAACCCGCCGAACGTTGCGGCCACCACCGCCCAAGTGGACGGCTCTGGCACGACACGCAAGTATCCCGTGCCATCGGTAAAACCGGTCGCTGCCTGGACGGTCATAAGCTCAATCGAATGCTCCCCCGCTTCCAAGAGAAATGTTCCAGAACTCCAGCGTGGATCGGCAAAGGCGGCATCGGGAGTGTTGGTCCACGAGCCGTCGTCGGTTGGAACAGATGTCAGACCGAGGGAAACGCCGAAGTCGAGCACCTGAAACCGATCTCCGTCTATGTGTGCATCCGTCACATCGAGCTGAACCAGAGAAACGGCGGTGAACGTGAACGCTCCGTCGCTATTGGTTGGGCTAATGGAGAGGTGCCAGTTGAATTGCTGCCAGCCACCGCCAATCGTCAGCGGCGGGTCTGCAGCGATGACACCATTGCTGGTCTGACCCGACCCGATTGAGACAATGCTGCCAAACAACGTGCAGATGAGGACGAGTGATTTGCTGAAGTTCATCGAATTTCTCCCTTATGTTAGTCGGGCAACCGACACTGCCCTTTCGATGTTCCCAGTTCGATGGCTCCCGATAGCGCCCCACCTGCGCCTCGCAGTACTTCTTTCTTTATCCAAAGTTGCGAGAGATGTCAAGCGTAGATTGACGTTTCCCACGCGGTTCGTTTGTCCATTTATCGACTCTCGCATCACGGCTGCGCTGCTGTATCTTGCCTTTCCAGTCACGGCACCAATCGAATGCGGTAGTAGCGGGCCGGGGCGTTGGTCGCCCCGCCGACATCGACATAGTTGGTGGTCGTGTCGCCGTTGCCCAAGATGATGATCGGTCCGCTGATGTCGATGAAGTTGGTGGTGTAACCGACCTCCACATCCCCTGCCGTCGCCTGCACCGCGTTGGTCCGGCCTCCTGCTGTCGTCCATGCGACGCGCACATTGTCGCCTTCCTGCGTGACGCCAATGATGCGCAACCCAGACATGCTGTTGGTCGGGTCAGTGCCCGCCAGGAACTCCGTCAGGTTGTTCTGGCCGTCACCGTCCGGATCCGCATCTGCCGCCGCCTGCAGACACGTGGTGCAGCCGAAATACTGCTGCTGCCAGCTCTGGAACGGAGTCAGCACCCTGATGTAATTCGGCCGGGTATTGGTACGGTCACCTCCGGGCCCGCTGACTACCAGAGTCACCGTATAGGTGCCGGCGGCGTAGGTGCGAACCAAGTTCGTCGCCGTGGTGTCGAGAGTGCTGCTGTCACCAAAATCCCAGTGCCGATTGGTGATCGTGCCGGTCGAGGTATCAGTGAACGTCACCGCCAAGGGCGCCACACCATTGGTCGGACTGGCGCTGAAACCGGCCGCAAGCGGCTCAGCAGTCAGAAGTGCGGCCTGGCCTGCCGTCTCGGGGTTCGATCCACCCCAGTACGCTGTCAAGAACAGCAGAGTCAAGGTGCCCCCACCCCCAGGCATCTTCCACGCATCGCCGCCGTCGATGCCGACCTGGTCGGTGTATTTCCCGTAGAAAGTGATGCCGAGAGTGTTGGAAGACAGGGTTAATGACGGGAACCAATACAACTGCAGTTCCTGACCCGGAGCGATCCCATTCGTGTAGGACACAACCGTTTCACCGCACAACACACCACCGAGCTGCCCCAAACAGTCCACGGAGTCTCTCAGGTCCCACAAGCCGACAATCTTGTCATCCGTTCCCCAAGTGGCGCCGAGACTCAATGGAAAACCCGGCTGCGGATCCACGAACCCGTTGTTCCCCGTATCGACCACCAGCACGGCGACGCTGCTGGTCGGCGCCGGCTCCCCCGATCCGTCTTGAAGATTCGCCGCTCCAATGTCGATGGTCGTGGGCGCGAGCGCCACGTTCAGCTTCACCTGCCCAGCGGTGTTGGTGTCGATCGTGTACATGTAATTGTAATTGGTGGGCGCCGTGCCGATCGTCAGCCCGTTGTACGCCAACGTGCCGCCGCAGGTAACCAGCGTGTACACGCCGGCGCTGAACCCGCCCGCGTCGTTGATGTTGAGCGTGCCGCCCAATGTCAGATTACTGCTCACCGCCGTCAGATCGCTGTTGGTGCCCAACTCATATTCCAGCACTGCCGCGTTGCTCACCACCAGATCGTTCAGGAACGTCAACGTGCCGACCGAACTGCCCGGAGACAAGCTCGAACCGTCCGCCAAGATTAAATTGCCTTGGACCGTGCCGCCGCCCTTCAGGGTCTGGCCGCTCACCAGTGTCATGCTCCCGCCCGTACGCCCGCTGACATCCAGCGTCGCGCCGCTGGCGATGTCGATGCTCGCGGTATTCGTGATCAGCCCGGTGCCTGTGACTTTCAACGTGCCATTGCTGACCGTCGTCCCGCCGCTGTAGCTGTTGGTGCCGCTGAGGATCAATGTGCCGCTGCCGGTCTTGGTGATCGGGTTGGCGCCGCTGATCGGCCCGCTCACCTGCAACGTGCCGTTGCCGGTCACCGCCCAGGTGTTGGTTCCGCCCAGCAGCACCGGCGCCGAGACCGTGTACGTGAAGTCGCTGGCAACGTTGCTGGCAACCGTGATCCCGTTGGTGATCGTCAGGTTCGCTCCGCCGGAGGCGGTGACGAAGAAGTCGGCGGACCGATAGAATGCGATATGCCCCACCGTGCGGCTGACGTTGTCCACCATGGCCGTGACCCCGGCAGTGCCGAAGATCACGCTGTTGCCGTGATCAGGAATGCCCACGGGGTCCCAGTTCGTGGCCTCCGACCAGTTCCCACTGACATTGGCATTGGTCCAGATGGCAACGGAGGAAACCGTGATCAGGTTCGAGGCGACCAGCGTTTCCGTGCCGTAAACATTGGAGATTATCAAACCGACCGAGAACGTGCCCACGTTCGTGTAGGTGTGGCTGGGATTTGTCCCGCTGCTGACACCGCCGTCGCCGAAATTCCACAACCGATTGGTAATCGACGACCCCGTCGAGTTGTCGGTGAAGCTCACCGTGAGGGGCACCAGACCATTGGTCGGGCTGGCTTGGATGCGCCAGTAGGAAATATTGTTGGTCGGATCCATACCCGCCAGAAACTCCGTCAGGTTGTCTTGGCCGTCACCATCGGCGTCGTCCTGCGGGCGGGAGTTGTCGCTTGCCTGGCCTGTCGGATGGCCGAAGTACTGCAGCATCCAACAGTCCGGAATGCCATCGCCATCCGTATCGACGGTGGAGGTGTTTGCGCTGGCGGTATTCGAATAGGGGGAATCACCGGCCGCATTGTAGGCGCCAACGCGGTAGAAATACGTCTGGCCGCACGTCACTCCGGTGTCTGAATACGCCGTCACATTGGAGCTGACGCTGGAGATTTCACTCCACGGACCACCGGACGAAATGGCGCGCTCGATCCTGAAGCCATCTTCGTCATTGGATTTGTCCGTCCAACTCAGATTGATCTGATTAGTGGACACTACCGTTGCCGTCAGACCCGACGGTGCCGCGGGAGGTGCCTGCAGAGTGGTGCCGCTGGCTTGGTTGCTGTAGTCTGAATCCCCCCCCGCATTGTACGCCCGCAGGCGGTACCAGTACTTCGTGTTCGCCGACAGCCCCGCGTTGCTGTAGGTGGTGACGTTCGCACCCACCGTCGCAATTTGTGTCCAAGTGCCCGGACTGCCGCCGTTGTCCGGCGCGCGCTCGATCAGGAACCCGTCCTCGTTGTCGGCGTTGTCCGTCCAACTCAGATCAATCTCGCTGGCGGACACCGCCGTGGCCGTGAGCGCGGATGGGGCGTTGGGAGTGGGAATGCACGCCAACGCGAGACTGTACCCCTCACCGGCGGCGATGGCGACCACATTGCTCAGTCCAGCGGGCGGCATCGCTTCGCCGTAGCCATTGCTCCCCCAGCCGACGAGGGTGCCGTCACTCTTGACGGCCAGACTGTGGTAGATACCGGCAGCGATTGCCACAACATTGCTCAGTCCCGATGGCGGCGTTGCTGCACCCTCGCTATTGTCGCCCCAAGCGACGACCGTGCCGCCGCTCTTCAGTGCCAGACTGTGGTAACCACCCGCGACGATAGCCACCACCCCGGTCAGCCCCGCCGGCGGAGTTGCTTGGCCGTAGTTGTTGTAACTCCAGCCGACGACGGTACCGTCACTCTTTAACGCCAGGCTGTGGCCGAACCCTCCGGCGGCGATGGCTATCACCCCTCTTAGCCCCGCCGGCGGAATCGCTTGGCCGTAGTTGTTGTAACCCCAGTGGACCACGGTACCGTCACTCTTTAACGCCAAGCTGTAGTAGTTGCCAGCGGCGATGGCCACAACCCCGGCCAGCCCCGCCGGGGGATTCGTTTGGCCGTAGTTGTTCAAACCCCAGCCGACGACGGTGCCGTCGCTCTTCAGCGCCAGACTGTGGTATCTGCCCGCGGCGATGGCCACAACCTCGGCCAGCCCCGCCGGGGGATTCGTTTGGCCGTAGTTGTTCAAACCCCAGCCGACGACGGTGCCGTCACTCTTCAATGCCAGACCGTGCCAAGCACCAGCGGCGATAGCCATGACGTTGCTCACTCCCGATGGCGGCGTCGTTTGACCGTAGCTGTTATCACCCCAGCCGACCACGGATGTGGGACATCGAGCCAGCGTCCCGGCGCTTGCCACGTTGGAGAAATCCGAGTCGCCTCCGGCATTGTACGCCCGCACCCGATAGTAATAGGTCGTGTTGGGGAACAGCCCGGTGCTGCGATAAACCGTGGTGTTGGGCAACACCTGCGCAATCTGGGTGAAGTTGGTTCCGTCAGCGGAACGCTCGATCTTGAAGCCATCGTCGTTGTTGGCGTTGTCCGTCCAACTCAGATCAATTTCGCTGGCCGACATTGCTATCGCCGTCAGGCCCGACGGCGCCGCTGGGGGTAGAGGGATGGTTGCGCTGGCTTGGTTGCTGTAGGGTGAATTCCCAATAGCATTGTACGCTCTCACGCTATACCAGTATGTCGTGTTCGGCGTGCGTCCGGAGTCGGTGTAGCTGGTGACGTTCGCACCAACCGTCGCAATTTGCGTCCACGCTCCCGGACTACCGCCGCTGTCTGGCGCCCGCTCGATCTTGAAGCCGGCCTCGTTGTTGGCGTTGTCCGTCCAACTCAGATTGATCTGGCTGGGCGAAACGGCGGTCGCTGTGAGGGCAGATGGGGCGTTGGGAGGACACGCCCATGTCAACGCCAGACTGTGCTGATAAGCGGCGGCGATAGCCACCGCACCGCTCAGGCCGGCCGGCGGCGTCCGTTGACCGTTGCTGTTATCGCCCCATCCGACGACGGTGCCGTCGCCCTTCAGCGCCAAACTGTGCTCGCTACCGGCGGCGATCGCCACGACCCCGGTCAGCCCGGTGGGTGGTGTCGCTCCGCCGTTGCCGTTGTAGCCCCAGCCGACCACGGTACCGTCGCTCTTTAACGCCAGATTGTGGAAGTTGCCTGCGGCGATAGCGACCACCCCTGTCAGCCCCGCCGGCGGCGTCACTTGGCCAGGCGGGTTTCCACCCCAGGCGACCACGGTGCCGTCGCTCTTCAGCGCCAGACTGTGGGCCACACCGCCGGCGATGGCCACCACACCGTTCAGGCCGGCCGGCGGTGGCACTTGGCCGTAACCGTCAAAGCCCCAGCCGACGACGGTACCGTCACTCTTCAGCGCCAGACTGTGGCCCCCACCGGCGGCGATGGCCACCACACCGCTCAGGCCGGCCGGCGGCGTCGCTTGGCCGCTGGCGTTGTTGCCCCAGCCGACGACGGTGCCGTCGCTCTTCAATGCCAGACTGTGGCTACCGCCTGCGGCGATAGCGACGACCCCATCGAGCCCTGACGGCGGCGTTGCTTGACCGAGGTCGTTCCGGCCCCAGCCGACGACCGTGCCATCGCTCTTCAGTGCCAGACTGTGCCATGCATTAGCAGCGATGGCCACCACTCCGGTCATCCCTGCTGGCGGCGTCCGTTGACCGAAGAGGTTGTCTCCCCAGCCGACGATGGCCGTGAGGCATATGACTGGCGTGTTGGCGCTTGCCACGTTGGAGAAATCGGAGTTACCTCCAGAATTGTAGGCGCGCACCCGATAGTAATAGGTCGTGCCGGGCCAAAGCCCGGTGCTTCGATAACTCGTCGTGTTGGGCAACACCTGCGCAATCTGCATCCACGTATTACTGGGCGAGGTCGCCCGCTCGATCTTGAAACCGTCCTCGTCAGGTGAATTGTCGATCCACGACAGATTGATCTGACTCGACGAGACGACAGTCGCTGTGAGGGCAGATGGAGCGTTGGGACCAGAAATGCACGTCAATACCAAGCTGTGCCAGCCACCGGCGGCGACGGCTACGACGTTGCTCAGTCCCGAAGGTGGTGTCGATTCTCCGTAACCATTGTCGCCCCAGCCGACCACTGTGCCGTCGCTCTTTAAGGCCAAGTTGTGCCAGTCGTTAGCGGCGATGGCCACTACATTGGAAAGTCCTGCTGGCGGCGTCGCTGCACCGCTGCTGTTGTCACCCCAGGCGACAACTGTACCGTCGCTCTTCAGCGCCACACTGTGGTTGGCTCCAGCAGCGACCGCCACTACGTTGCTCAGACCCGCTGGCGGCTTCGACTGACCGCTGCTATTTCCGCCCCAACCGACTACCGTACCGTCGCTCTTGAGCGCGAGACTGTGGAGACCACATGCTGCAATGGCTACAACTCCATTCAGTCCCGTTGGTGGCGTCGCTTCGCCGGCGGCATCGTCGCCCCAGCCAACGACCGTGCCGTCGCTCTTCAGTGCCAAACTGTGGTATGCGCCGGCGGCGACCGCCACGACGCTAGTTGCTGCCGCGGGTGGGCTTGTTTCGCCATAATAGTTAAAGCCCCAACCGACGACCGTGCCGTCGCTCTTCAGTGCTAAGCTGTCCCCATCGCCGGCGGCAATGGCCACCACACCGCTCAACCCAGCCGGCGGTGTCGCTTCCCCGTTGGCGTTGTTTCCCCAGCAGACGACGGTGCCATCGCTCTTCAGCGCCAAGCTGTGCCCCTCACCGCCCGCGATGGTTATCGCGCCGGTCAGCCCGGCTGGTGGCGTCGCGGCCCCGTTGCCATTTTGTCCCCAGCCGACCACAGAGTTAGCGCACAGGGCCGAAGTAAGCGCTTTTGCCAAGTTGGAGAAACTGGAATCGCCTGCAAGATTGTATGCGTGAACGCGATAATAGTAGGTCGTACCGGGCCAAACCCCATGGTCTCGATACCCGGTGGTGTTGGGCAACACCTGCGCAACTTGGATGAAATTGGTTCCGTCCATAGAACGCTCGATCTTGAAACCGTCCTCGTTGTTCGCGTTGTCCGTCCACGACAAGTTGAGCTGGCTGGGGGACGCCGCTGTTACTGTTAGATCTGATGGTGCCGCGGGAGGCGTCTGCAGAGTGGTGGCGCTGGCTTGGTTGCTGTAGGGCGAATCGCCGCCTGCGTTGTACGCACGCACCCGATACCAGTACGTCGTGTTCGGCGAGAGTCCCGTATTGCTGTACGCCGTGACGTTCGTCGTAACGGTCGCAATCTGCGTAAAGTTCGTTCCGTCAGTAGAACGTTCGATCTTGAAGCCATCCTCGTTGTTGGCATTGTCCGTCCAACTCAGATTGATCTGGCTGGACGAAACGGGGGTCGCTGTGAGGGCAGATGGAGCGTTGGGAGGACACACCGATGTCAACGCCAAATTGTGCCAGCCCCCGCCGGCGATCCCCGCCACATTGGTCAGCCCCGCCGGCGGCGTCGATTGATTGTAAACATTCCATCCCCAAGCCACCACGGTGCCGTCACTCTTTAGGGCCAGACTGTGGTCGATACCAGCATCGATACCAACCACACCCGTGAGTCCCGCTGGTGGCGTTGCCTGGCCGTATGCGTTGTAACCCCAGGCTACGACAGTGCCGTCGCTCTTTAGAGCCAGACCATGGTAGCCGCCGGCAGCAATGGCCACTACTCCGCTCAACCCGGCCGGTGGCGACGCTATGTTACCCCAGCAGACGACGGTGCCGTCGCTCTTGAGCGCCATGCCACTATAGTAACCAGCTGCTATGGCCACCACGCCGGTCAAACCTGCTGGCGGAGTTGCCTGGCCGTCGCTATTGTAGCCCCAGCCGATTACGGTGCCGTCGCTCTTGAGCGCCAGACTCTGCCACATCCCCGCATCGATGGCTACCACCCCACTCAATCCGGTGGGCGAGGTTGCTTGTCCGTAGCCGTTGAAGCCCCAGCCAACCAAGGTACCATCGCTCCTGAGTGCGAGGCTGTGAGCAGCACCAGCGCGATGGCCACCACTCCGGTCAGACCGGCTGGCGGTGTCGCCTGACCACTCGTGTTATCTCCCCACCCGACGATGGTACCGTCGCTCGTGAGTGCAAGACTGTGAGAACCACCGGCTGCAACAACGACTACGTTGGAAAGCCCAATTGGGGGCGTGGTCTGACCGGCACTGTTATTGCCCCAGCCGACGATGGCCGTGACGCACACGACTGGCGTGTCGGCGCTTGCCACGTTGGAGTAATCCGAGTTGCCTGTAGAATTGTAGGCGCGCACCCGGTAGTAATAGGTAGTGCCGGGCCATAGCCCGGTGTTTCGGTAACTTGTGGTGTTGGGCAACACCTGCGCAATCTGCGTCCACGGCCCACTAGCCGAGGTCGCCCGTTCGATCTTGAAACCGGCCTCGTCAGGCGAATTGTCGATCCACGATAGATTGATCTGGCTCGACGAGACGACAGTCGCTGTGAGGTCGGATGGAGCGCTGAGCGAACACGGCAATGTCAACGCCAGACTTTGGTAGCCCCCAGCGTTAACGGCCACCACCCTGCTCAGCCCCGCAGGCGGCGTCGCCTCGCCGCTGCCATTGTCCCCCCAGCCGACGACGGTACCGTCGCTCTTGAGCGCCAGACTGTGCAGTTCGCCGGCATCGATGGCCACCACGCCGGTCAGCTCCGCTGGGACATTCGTCTGGCCCCAGAGGTTGCAGCCCCACCCGACGAGGGTGCCGTCACCCTTTAACGCCAGACTGTGAAGTGCACCGGCGGCGATGGCTACGACCCCCGTCAGTCCTGCTGGCGGCGTCGCTTGGCCATAATAGTTGTAGCCCCAGCCGACGACAGTGCCGTCACCCTTTAACGCCAGACCGTGCGAGCCGGCGGCGATGGCCACAACCCCATTCAACCCTGCCGGTGGCGTCGCCCGGCCATCGTCGTTGGAACCCCAACCGACGACGGTACCGTCACTCTTCAGCGCCAGACTGAAGTCGCCCCCAGCGGCCATGGCCACAACCCCCGCGAGCCCCGCTGGCGGTGCCGCTTGGCCCCAATCGTTGTTGCCCCAGCCGACGACGGTGCCACCGCTCTTTAACGCCAAGCTGTGGTAGCGACCGGCGGCGATCGCCACGACGTTGGAGAGCCCCGCTGGCGGCGTAGCTCGACCGTAACTGTTGTCGCCCCAGCCGACGACAGTACCATCACTCTTCAACGCTAGGCTGTGGTCGGTGCCAGCGGCGATGGCCACCACCCAAGTCAGCCCTGCTGGTGGGGTCGACTGGCCGGAACTGTTGTCACCCCAGCCAACGACGAGTCGGGGGCACAGAGCCGGCGTGACGGCACTCGCTTGGTTGCTGTAGCCTGAATCCGCACCCGCGTTGTACGCTCGCACGCGGTACCAGTACTTCGTGTTTCCCGTCAGTCCGGTATCATTGTAGATGGTAACGTTGCTGACTACCGTGGCAATTTGCGTCCAGGTTCCCGGACTGCCACTAATGTCCGGCGCCCGCTCGATCTTGAATCCGGCCTCGTTGCTCGCGTTGTCCGTCCACGACAGATTGATCTGATTGGTGGAAACCGCAGTCGCCGTCAGACCTGACGGTGCCGGGATGCCGGTAACCGTCAGAATCGCAGTTCGGTTTGTGGTTCCGTTGCCATTCGTGAGGTTGACGAACGTGACGATGTTCGTATAAGCGCCGACCGCCAGACTGTTGGCGTTGGCATTGACGGAGACCGTGACTGTTGTGTTACCACCAGCGGTTAGCGAGCCGTTCGTCGCGGACAGACTCAGCCAGTTCTGGCTGTTGCCGGCCGACCACGCGATGGGACTGCCGCCGGTGTTGCTCAATGTATAGCTCTGGCTAGCAGGCGTGAACGGGCCGCCTTGTGGACCACTGGAAACGAATCCGCTTATCGGCGTAACCGCAAGGCTGCCGGGGGCGTTGACAGTTAACGTCACACTACGCGTGGTGCTGCCCGCCCCGTTGGTCGTGTTGGTGAACGTGACGGTGTTGGAATAAACACCGGCAGCCAAACCGTTCGCATTGGAGTTGATCGTGACCGTGACGCTGATGCTGGCACCTGCGGCCAACGTGCCGCTCGTCGCAGACAAACTCACCCAGTTCTGACTGCTGCTCGCTGACCAACTCAACGCGGCACTACCGCTGTTGGTCAACGTGTACACCTGGCTGGACGGACTGAACGGCCCGCCGGCCGGTCCGCTGGAAGCCAAATCTGAGGGAGCGGTGATGCAGGCGTTCCACAACCCGCTGTTGTCGCCGTAGATGTCGTCGTTGAAGTACAAGACCAGATTGCCTGACGCAGGAGCTACAAAACTGCCGCTGCTTCCCAATTGGATGCATGGCCCGCCGCTGATTTTCCCTACAAGAGACCAAGC
>JBEKFI010000017.1:0-33664 GCA_050013395.1 Verrucomicrobiia bacterium
GTCGTGTTGCCCTCCATCCACACCAACCGCGAATTGCAGGCAGGGTAAAGGACTCGGCGGGATTTGTCCAGCAGCCAGTCTGAGTGCGGGGAAATGGGGGTACCTCTTGGCACTGCCGCCATGGTAGCGCGGGCGTCTCGCCCGTGTCGTGCGGCATCCCCAAATGGCAACGGGCGGGACGCCCGCGCTACTGTGACAGGACCTGTCGAGACCGCTGCGGGCCGTCTGTCGCTTGACGACAAATCTCTGCACTCGCTGAGATTGTTCGTTCAGATGTCCAATTCGTGTTAGGCCGTACATCGCCATGACATTACCTTCATTACCCGTTCTCGGCGCGATTTGGGGCGTGTCTGAACTTTGCTTGGCGGTGGCCTCGAAAGGTTCGAGGCTGGCCTCAGCCCGCCGCACTCGCACGTGTTTATGAGAGGGGTTCTGGTGATCGCCCATTGGTCGCTTGAAATTTGCATCCCGCTCTGTTAGTGCTGGCGCATCATGCGAATCTTGTTCATGGGCACTGCGGAGCTGGCCTGCCCATGTTTGGAGGCTGCGGCACATCTAGCAGGCCACGAAGTGGTCGGTGTCATCACGCAACCCGATCGGCCAAAGGGTCGTGATCTCAAGGCGGCGCCTCCGCCTGTCAAAGTCACCGCTGAAAAGTTGGGGCTGCCCGTCCATCAGCCTCTCAAGATGCGAGAGCCTGCGGCGATCAACTTGGTACGCGCCTGCAATCCCGATCTCATTGTCGTGGTCGCCTACGGACAGATCCTGCCGAAAACCGTGCTTGAAATTCCGCCGCACGGTTGCGTCAACGTCCACGCGTCCATGCTGCCGCGCTGGCGCGGTGCAGCGCCGATTCAATACGCCGTCTTCCATGGCGATCGCGAGACAGGTGTGACGACGATTTTCGTGGACGAGCACATGGACACGGGTGACATCATCCTCCAGCGAACAGAACCGATTCAGCCTGACGACACGAGCGCCACGCTGCACGATCGCTTGGCGAAGTTGGGTGCGACATTGCTCGTCGAAACCGTGCAACTGCTCTCGTCAGGCCGTGCGCCTCGCGTGAGGCAAGACGAAACGCAGGCAACCTACACCAAGAAACTGACCAAGGAGGATGGGCACATCGATTGGACGAAGCCTGCCGTTCGTATCGAACGCCAGATTCGCGCATTCGATCCGTGGCCCGGCGCCTATACATTCCTCGGCGACACGATGCTGAAGATCTGGAAAGCGGAGGTAGCTGCGCAAGAACAGGGCCTTCCAGGCCAGATCACGGGCGATCTCGTTGCGACGGGCGCAGGCGCGCTAAGTTTGCTGGAAGTTCAGCCTGCGGGTGGCAAGCGTATGAGCTTCAGTGCGTTCGCGCGCGGACAGAGGATCACCGGCGTTGTCTCTTTCCATTGAGCCGCCCTGCAATTGCTTGGCTGAATAATGCGAGCCGGACCGCGTCTAATCAGGCGGTGGTTTGGAAAGGAGCGTTCGATGAAAACGCGGTCAATCATTTTTCTCGGTGTCTTGGCGAGTGTCTTCACGTTCATGCCCGCCCGAGTGAGTGCTCAGCACGGTTACGGGGCCGGGCTTGCCATCCAGGCCGTCAGCGACTTCTATCAACCGCTGGCGCCATTCGGGAATTGGGTGCAAGTCCCGCAATACGGTTGGTGCTGGTATCCCGCCTCTGTCGCCAGCGACTGGCGACCGTACACCAACGGTCACTGGTTGTGGAGCGACGACGGTTGGCATTGGTCGAGCGACGAGCCGTGGGCGTGGGCTTGCTACCACTACGGCCGCTGGGTGTGGGATGCGTACTACGGCTGGCTGTGGGTGCCGGGAACGCAGTGGGCGCCGGCGTGGGTCTGCTGGCGCGAAGGAGATGACCACATCGGCTGGGCGCCGTTGCCGCCGCAATGCGATTTCGGACCGGACCACGATGTGATCTACGCCCAACAAGTGGTGTTCGCGCCGCAGGCGTTTGTGTTTGTCGAGCGCAGCCACTTCTGTGACCAGATCCGTCCGTCGATCCTGGTGATCAACAACACGACGATCATCAACAAGACCGTCAACATCACCAGGATCGTCCACGTGAACAACACGGTCATCAACCACGGGCCGAATCTGGAAGTCATTCGGCGGAGCAATCCAGGCAGGATCCAGGTGCTGAACGTCAGGCCCGAGCATCGATTGCCTCCTGACATGCAGGCACTCCGTCAACAGCATCAGGATCCACCGCCGCCCGTGATCGCCTACGGAAGCCGGGGCCAGGCAGACAGGAGAACAATCGTGCGGCCTATGCCCATCCAGTCTGACAGGGTCTCCGATGACCAACGAATCGACCGTCCTCCGCCACAGCGAATCGACCGCAGCCAGGTCCGGTTGGATGACCCGCCACCGGCAAGGAACTTGAAGTTGCGGCCGACCGATAATCGGCCAACGCCTGCTCCGTCTGACAACGTACCGAGCGCTCCGTACGTCCAACGAGTCGAGCACCCGCGCCCGCAACGAATCGAGCGTGACCCGGTACAGATCGCTGACCCGTCGCCGCGAATGATCCCGAGGCCGCGCCCGACCGATGACCGGCCAATCGCGATGCGGCCCCGCGCCGCAACGGCCCGCCGTCGTCCAGAATCAGCCGGCCGCTCTGACCACGCCAGTTCCGCCGCAAGCAGATTCCGGCAAAGGCAGGAGGACGGGCCATACTCAGAGCGATTAAGCCCGTGTCCTACGATTTTCAGTTTCCTCCTTCCGACGTTTGTTCGGCAAGGTTTCCCCTGTCAAAATAGGCTTGCCCTTTCCCAATTGAATGCGCAGCATTTGCAGTGATCATCAGCCACGGAGTGGCTCTAAACCAAATCAACCGGAAGGAGAACATGCTGTGAAGCGAAGCGCATCAACCTGTCGAGTCGTCCTGTTGCTCGTTTGTCTGACCGTGACCGCCAGAGCCCAGTGTCCAAACATTGTCGGGACGTGGACGGGAACGGTGAGTTTCGTAACGGAAACGACCGGTTACACTAGTGGTATAACTTCTACGCACGTTGTTGACCAGCAAGGTTGCCGTTTTAGAGGGTTCGAAGTGGGTACTATTGTAATCGGTCCTGGGGCCGGGGGCGTCGACACCAATAACTTTGTCGGCGTTCTGCAAAAGGTGAAAGGCAACACATTCGCCATCTCGGTACCGGGCAACACAGGGGGTATGAGTTCCGGGGTGTTGACGGTGAAAGGGAAGACCAAGAGGATAGGTCTCGTAGCTTTGAGGCCGGGGAACGAATCTCAAGAAAGCGTGGCGGCCATCGTCGATTTGGTTCAGGTCAGTCCTTCGCCCTAGCTGTCTTGCTGTTTGGCGCGCTGGGAGTACAATCTGCGGCTCATGGACACGGAGCCGCAAGAGAGCGCGTCGTGGCGGTTCGCACCGAGGTTGTCGTCACTGCTGACCGTTGGTTGGGTCGCGATTCTGGCGTTCTTCTTCCTGTTTCGCTACAACGGCTGGCTCATACCGGTGCAGATGGCCGCTCTCTTCCGTGAGACGTTGCCAGCACTCGCCATCGGACCGCACTTCGCAGAGTTTTGGCAAGCGCGTTTGGCTGACGGAGGTTGTGTTGCCGCGATTTTGGTGACGGCATTCGCGGTCGGCGCGGTGGCGATCGACCGTCTGACGCCGGAGAAAAACCTCCTGACAGCGCTGTTTTCGCTCGCGGTCGGGTTGTGGATTCTGTGCGTTTCAATCCTGCTGGTTGGTGCAGCTTCCGTTTCTGCGCTGCCGTGGGTTTTTCTGCTGGCGGGGTGTTGGCTGTTGCCAGCGCCGCGCAAGTTCTTTCACCGACCAACAATTGCGTCGGAAAGGCTGGATGGCTGGGCGAAGTTGATGTTGGCCTGCGTGATCGCGGCGGCGTTGCTGAATCTGCTGAGTGCGATGACGCCGCCGTTTGAGTACGACGCGCTGGAATACCACCTCGGCGCGCCCGCCGAGTATATCAAAGCGGGCCGGATTATCGCGCTGCCGCACAACTTCTACTCGAACATGCCGCAGTTGACGGAGATGCTGTACTTGCTGGCGTTGAAGATGTCATCGGGTGTCGCCGCGAAGTTGCTGCATTGGGCGTTCGGTGTGCTGAGCGCAGTGGCGGTGTACGCGGTGACGGCGCGGTTGTGGAAGAAGCAGATCGGTCTGACGGCGGCGGCGCTGTTTTACTGCATTCCCTTGATGCAGGACCTGAGTGAGACGGCGCGCATTGACCTGGCGACGACGTTCTTTGCCGTGCTGGCATTTGGCTGTTTGCTCGTCTGGCAACAGGAGCGAAGACCGGCGGTCGAACGTTGTGCGGGGTCGGGCCTTCGCCGCGCCGAAGCGGCTTCGTCCGCGCAGGCGGGAGACCCACGCACAACTTTGACGGCGTTTCACAGAAGTGCCACTACAACCGGCTTCTGGTTTTGCGCGGCGGCGCTGGCGGCGGGGACAGCGGTGGCGACGAAGTGGACAGCGGTGGCGGTCGTGGTGCTGCCGGCGCTTATCTTTCTCGTGGTGGCGACAAAGTCGTTCCGCCTGCCTTCCGTCTTCTGTCTTCTGTCTTCTGTCTTCGTCGTTCCCTGGCTCTTGAAAAACTGGTTGTTCATGGGCAACCCTGTCTATCCATTGTTCTATGGCGTGTTCCAGAGCCAGCACTGGGGCGCCGAGCAGGCTGCGCTCTTCGCGCAAAAACACTACGCGAGCTTCGGCTGGGATGGTTGGGCACAGTCTGTAGGTCTGATTTGGCAGTACTCGTTTAAGGAACCGTTTGCCGTGCCGTTGCTGCTGATGACCGCGCCTCTGATTCTGCTGCTGAGGAACGTGACGTCATCGGCGCGCCGCACGGGGTGGCTGTTTGTAGCGGCGTATGCAGGATGGTTCTTGCTTACGTTTCGACCGTGGCGATTTCTGTTTCCGACCTTTCCGTTGGCGGCGATGACAGGGGCGTATGCGTTGCACGTCGCAGCACGGGGAAGATTCGTCAGAATGATTGTGCGTACCGCCGTGACGGTGGTGGTGGCGGTCGGCTTGGCCGAGGAGGCGTCGGTTACGCTGGTGGACCAACAGGACTACAAACAACTCCCCCCGCAGATGGACTTCGTGCAATATGCGCTCGGGCAAGTCTCGCGTGAGGAGTTTGTTGAACGCATGGGTGGGGGGATGTTTGAACCGATTTTGTGGATGAATCGGCATCTGCCGTCGACAGCCAAAGTGCTCTACGTCGGCGAGGCGCGAGTGTACTACGCGCGCAATCCTGTGATCTGGAGCACGGCGTTTGACCAGCATGCGCTTTCGGAAATGTCGCGGGAAGCAGCCACAGCAGCGCAATGGTACAATCTGTTGCGTCAGCACGGAATTGCGTACATCTATATCAACAGCGTGGAGCTTGCGCGGCTGAGCAAGAGCTATGGTTTTTTGCGCGATGTCAATTGGCGAACGTTTTATGAGATGCTTCGGAAGCATGCAGAATTGGTCCACGAAACTGACCGAACCGCCGTCTACCAATTGAAGAACCCAACATGAAAGTCTGCCACGTCATCACGCGCTTGGTCGTCGGCGGCGCACAGGAAAACACGGTGGCCACCTGCATCGGGCTGCGCGCACTGGGCCACGACGTTGATCTCGTCATCGGCCCGCAGACGGGGCCGGAAGGTTCATTGTACGACGCGGTGCGCGCGGCGGGCGTACCGATTGTGATTGTGGACGAGTTGCGCCGTGAACCGAATCCGTGGCTCGATGTGCGCGCCTGCATTGCGTTGGCGCGTTTGTTTCGCGAGCGGCGCTATGAAATCGTTCACACACACAGCGGCAAGGCGGGGTTTATCGGACGGCTGGCGGCGAAGTGGGTTGGTGTGCCGATCATCGTGCACACAATTCACGGCCCGTCGTTTTATCGTTACCAGAACATCATCGGCAACTGGCTTTTCAAATGGGCGGAACAAGTCGCTGGCGGGTGGACGACTCAGTTTATTTCCGTCGCCGACGCCATGACAGAACAGTATCTGGCGGCGGGTATCGGCACGCCTTCGCAATACGTGACGATTTACAGCGGGATGAATGTCGATGCGTTTCTGCAAACGAAACCTGACCCAAGACTGCGCGCATCGTTGGGACTGTCGGACTCCGACCTTGTCGTCGGCAAGGTGGCGCGGCTGTTTCGACTCAAGGGTCACAAGTTTTTATTCGAAGCCGCGCCGCGGATCGTCAACGCCGTCCCGAACATGAAGTTTCTTTTGGTGGGCGACGGGATTTATCGAGAGAATTTCGAGCGGCTGGCGCGGCAGATGGGATTGCGGGACCGATTTGTCTTTGTCGGCTTGGTGCCGCCGAATGAAATCCCTCGTTACATGGCGTTAATGGATGTGCTGGTGCATTTGTCGTTGCGCGAGGGATTGCCGCGAACGTTGCCGCAAGCGCTGGCGAGCGGCAAACCTGTCGTGGCTTTCGACGTTGACGGGGCGCGGGAGGTCTGTCTGGATGGGCAGACGGGGTTTCTGATTCGCGCGGAAGATTCCATTGCGTTGGCGGATGCAGTGATTCAGTTGTTGCAAGACAAAGCGCTGGCGACTAGAATGGGCGAGCAGGGCAGAGAATTGGTGAAGGAGCGGTTTGCGGAGGCGCTGATGGTGCAGAAAATCGACGAACTCTACCGGCGACTCGCCTAGGCGCGGGCGTTGGGCTGACCATGCACTGGCTACTGGTTTATTTCTACGTCTTCGATGTGAGTTTCGCCCTGGCGTTGCTGCTGACGCCGCTGTTCAAGCGGCTATCCTTCCAATGGGGGTTTGTCGATCAACCTGATTCAGAACGGAAAATCCACACGCACCCGATGCCGTTGCTCGGCGGCGTGGCCGTCTTCAGCGCACTCGCCGCAAACGTGCTGCTCAATTACCTGTTCATTCTCCCACTCGCATCGAAGATCAACCTCCCGTTCGCTGCGCTGGCCGATTTACGGATTCACGTTGAGGGAGCCTTCTCGGTGTGGCCGAAGCTGGCGGTGGTACTGTTGGGCGGGCTACTGATGATTGAGCTCGGCGTGTACGACGACAAACACGATCTGAGGGCGCGGTCAAAACTGCTGGGGCAACTCCTCGTGGCGACGGTCGTATGGCTGGCGGGCATGCGCCTCTCGCTGTTCATGCAGAGCAAGATTGTGAGCTTCGCGTTGACGGTGCTCTGGATCGTGACCATCACGAACGCGATGAACTTTCTCGATAACATGGACGGCCTGTGTGCGGGAGTCGGATTGGTATGCTCGCTGTTGTTCGGATTCATCGCCGGTATCCAGCACCAGTATTTCGTCTGTTTGTTGTCCGTGGGGTTGGCGGGGGCGCTGCTTGGGTTTCTCCCGCACAACTTCAAACCGGCGAGCATTTTTCTCGGCGACGCTGGCAGCCATTTCATCGGCTACATGCTGGCCGTGCTGCCGATCATGGGAACGTTCTACAGGGCGGGAGAACCGACCTGGCTGCCGGTGTTGATCCCGCTGTTGGTGCTGGCGGTGCCGCTGTTCGATCTGGTGATGGTGATGTGGATCCGGTTGCAGCGCGGTCAACCGGTGCACGTCGGCGATGTCAATCATATCTCCCATCGCCTCGTGAGGATGGGCCTGCCGCAAAGCTGGGCGGTGACTCTCATCTACCTCATCACGCTCACGCTCGGCCTCGGCGCGACGGTCCTGCTGTGGGCGCAATGGACGGGCGCGCTCATCGTGATTGTCCAGGCCATCTGCATCCTCGCCATTGTTACATTGCTGGAACAACTCGGGGGCAAGTGAATTAGAGAATAGAGAATAGTTAGACGCGACCCCAATCCTATCCGACCCCTATCGTACCCTATCGTACTCCCCTGCGTCGTCACTTGCCACGTTCACTGCGACGGTGGATGAATCGGCGCGCGGCGATCGAGCCGGTGATTAGCCACCTGAAAGCGGAGCATCGGATGGAGCGGAATCGGCTGAAGGGCAAACAGGGCGATCAACTCAACGCCGTGTTGAGCGCTTGTGGCTTCAACCTGCGAAAGCTCCTGCGAGCTTTCTTTTGTCCCGATTGGCCGGCCATTCTGGCGGCCCTCCAACGTCTGATTCCAGTGCGCCCGTCACCCCAAATACGTTAAGAGGACTTTTTCAGGATCGACTACTTTATGTGGAGAGAAGTAAAAAAGGCACCTGCCGGAATGGCAGGTGCCCGTGTTTAAGAATGTTGCCGAGAATGGTTTCCTTTTAGGATACCAACCGCCTTCTGATGAGGCCTAACGCGGAAAGCGTTATACCGAGGAGAGCGACGGTAGAACCAGCATCCGGCACGGTTGATTCGCTGGTCGAGCTCAAGCGGAAGGTGTCGAACGTCCAAGCGCTGCTGCTACCTACATTTCCTGCGGGCGACCCTGTATCTACCTGTAGACGAATACCAAGGGAACCCCATGCGCTCGTGAGCGCAGAGGCGAACTGGCTGCTGATGTCCATGCTGATTACCTGACCGACCACCAGCCCCGCTGTGCTGAACGATCCCACAAACGTTGTAGGTGCGGCTTGGAAATCAGATATGTCCTCTAAATTGTTACCTTGGTAGGCATAGACATCAATCGTTCCAGTGAATGGCGTGTCGTTCGCCCCGGCGAATAATCCACCCGCTTTGAATACGTCGAACGTGACAAAAGCCGGTCCCGTTAACAAACCCGCGAGATTGTATTCCGACAATCCGCGAACGTTTTCAGTAAAAAAATTGCCGACTTCAGCTTTCCCGGCCGGATTGCCGAAGGCACCGCCAGTGTTAGAGTGATAATGAGTTCCAGTTGTCCCATAATCGCCTGCGGATGCTACGGCGTATGTAAAGCCTGGAGTGATGGTAGTCGCCTGCGATTGTTGGCACATAAAGCCTGAACTAAACAAGCCAGTCACGAGCACTGATAACAGAGTTTTTGATGTGGTTTTCATGTGAACGTATTAAGGCACAAGGGATGCCAATTTGATCGAAGGTCGCCATACAATAAACGCGTGTAATCCTAATACATTGTATTTGAGCGCATTACAACCGTGAATTATTCTGCTTATTTTCCGATGCACTCCCGGTTTTGACGATGAAAAGCGTAAGGATTTCCGACGCATGGATTCTGTATGATTGCAGTGAGTTTCGTAATGTATTGATTATTCGCAACATACCCATGGTAAACAACGGCGTAAACAATTCCGACAGTTTTTGACAGCGGTGGGAGAAGTTTAAGGCCAAGTCTCGACATCAGATCCTGCTGCAAAACCCCATTTTGCCAGAATGTCAGATCGCATTTCCAATGATTTACAAAAGCGATTTTTCCAAAACAGGGGGGTTTTGCAGCAGAATCGACATCAAACAGTTGGCAACATGACGCGGCGATTTCATCATCCGAAATGTTGTATGTTATCATTCTGGGTACGGTAGGTAGAGATTCTTCGGCCGGCCCTGATTCTCATCGGGACAAGCTCAGAATGACAAACTGGAGAATCGCGGCAGGAATGTTCACCCCGTTTCACGGGGCCGCTCCCACGAATGCTGGATTGGGCCGGTCGCGATTGGAAGCCGAGTCTGCGAGACATGCGAAGCAAATCGCTCCCACAACAACTCGGCAAACGGCGGCAAGCGGGACGCTTGCCCTACAATCCCAAGCCAATTCGCGTGGATTCGTGTCCATTCGCGGTCAAGCCAGTTGTTTTTTGCGCCCTCTTGCGCCTTCTTGCGGCCAACGTAGTTGTTCCCAGCGTTGACTGCTTTGCGGCAAGCTGCGAAGATGCCGCGCCGATGAAATTTTACGTTACGACGCCGATTTATTACGTCAACGATCGTCCGCACATCGGGCACGTGTACACGACGACGATTGCCGATATCATGGCGCGGTATCATCGGCTGTGCGGCGACGAGGTGTTTTTTCTAACGGGCACTGACGAGCACGCGGCCAAGGTGGTGGACGCGGCGGCGGAACGCAACTTGACGCCGTTGCAGTGGGCCGACAAGAACGCGCAGGAGTTTCAGGACACGTTCCGCAAGCTCGGCATCACGAACGACGATTTCATCCGCACCACGCAGGAGCGTCACAAATCGAAGGTGCAACAGTACGTCGGCGAGTTGATGAAGACCGGCGACGTTTACCTCGGCGAGTACGAGGGCTGGTACGACGTTGGTCAGGAGGAGTACATCCCGGACAACAAGGCGAAAGAATACGAGTACAAGTCGCCGGTGAATAGTCGCCCATTGGAGCGCAAGACCGAGAAGAATTACTTCTTTCGTCTGAGCCGTTATGCTGAGGCGTTGTTGAAGCGGATGGAAGAACAACCGGACTTCGTGCAACCGGACGAGCGTCGCAACGAGATGGTCAACCGCATCCGCGAGGGACTCAACGACGTGCCGATCTCCCGCATCAGCACGGGCGATTGGGGGATCAAGGTGCCGGGCGACGATCAGCACGTCATCTACGTGTGGATTGATGCGCTGATCAATTATCTTTCCACGGTGGACACGGACGACCGCCGGCATTGGTGGCCTGCCGACGTGCATCTGGTGGGCAAGGACATTCTCTGGTTTCACTCGGTGATCTGGCCGGCCCTGCTGCTGGCACTCAAGCGGCCACTGCCGCGGCAGGTGTATGCGCACGGCTGGTGGAAGAGTGAAGGCCAGAAGATGAGCAAGAGCCTCGGCAACTTTGTGGATCTTGAGAAGATTGATCAGTACGTCGCCGCGTTCGGGTTGGATGCATTCCGGTATTACCTCGCCAGCAACGGGCCGATGGGGATCAACGACAGCGATTTCGCCCACGCGAAATTCGTGGAGGTGTACAACGCCGACCTCGCGAACGATCTCGGCAATCTGATCAATCGCACGCTGTCGATGATCGCCCGTTACCGGTACGGCACGGTGCCGGCCGGCGAGACCGCGGATCTGCGAGCCGAAGCGACGACGATGGCGAAGGCGTATCAGGAAGCAATGGCGCGTCTCGACCTGCACGGCGCGTTGGAAGCATTGTGGCAGTTCATTTCCCGCGGCAACCGGTACGTCGAAGAGAGTGCACCGTGGAAGCTGGCCAAGGATCCGGCACAAACCTCCAGGCTCGATGCGGTGCTGTACAACCTGGCGGAGTCGGTCCGTCTGATTTCTGTTTTGGTGCCGCCCGTCATGCCAACCGTTTCCTTACAGATACGCGGCCAGCTTGGTGTGGAAGAAAAAACAGGACGGCTGGCGCAGGAAATCGAGTGGGGTGGACTCGCGGCCGGCACAAAAATCGGAGTGGTTTCTCCGTTGTTTCCAAAACGAACGTGATCCGGTTTCCTGATTCTCCCCGATTCCACATCATCGACGCCGGCAAAGTGATGCCGCGTTACGGCAGGGTCGCGCCGCGCCCGATTTACGTCTATCTGCCGGAGATGGCCGAGCACGATCATCGCAAGCGGTTTCCGGTGTTGTACTGCCAAGACGGTCAGAACATCTGGGACGATCCACACTGCTGTTTCGGTCACGGTGGTTGGTATCTGAATCAGATCGCTGACCAGTTGACGCGCGAAGGAAAAATCGAGCCGATCATTCTTGTCGGAATTCCAAACACCGATTTACGCGTGCGCGACTACACGCCGGGCAAAACCTACAATGACATTCTTGCGCACCCGTACGCGAATTTTGTGTGTGATGTCGTGAAGCGTTACGTGGACAAACATTTTCCCACAAAGAAAGATCGCAAGCACACGGCGCTGATGGGCTCATCACTCGGCGGACTGATTTCGCTGTGGATGGCACACAAACTTCCTGAGACGTTCAGCAAGGCAGCGTGTCTTTCCGGCGCGTTCGAGTTCAAGGATCGCAGCGGCCAATCGTTTCTGGATTTTCTCCGGCGATGCGGGGGACGGGACGTGCGAGTTTATTTGGACAGCGGCACGATCAAAGACGGCGCGCCGTTGACGCGAAAGGTGCGCGACATTTATCTGGCCTGCGGATGGAAGTTGGGCAAGAACCTGATGCATTTTGAAGAAAAGGGCGGCGACCACAGCGAGAGATACTGGCGCGGACGTGTCTGGCAGGCGTTGATTTTCCTGTTTGGCGAGCCGAGTAGAGCGAAGTAATCCCATCGGGAAGGTTTTCTAACAATCTTCACAAAAGGTATTGACACCCACCAAGGGTTGTGGCTGAATGTGGGGCGTTGTGGGGAACGGTGGTGACAGGAGGAACCACGACTCCCATGGTAAAGGCAATGACAAGAACGGTGTTCGTCGGCACGTATCGTCACGCGGTGGACGAGAAGAACCGGGTGGCGATACCGGCGAAATGGAGGGCGGCCGCGAGAGGCTCGCACGAATTTTACGTATTACCCGACCCGAAGAATTGTCTGGTCGTGTTGCCCGCATCGGCGATGAACAAGATGCTGGAACGCGCCGACGACATTTCGATTGGCGAATACAAGCGACGCGATGTGCTCCGTGTGATCGCGTCCCGGGCGCACGGCACACCTTGTGACAAACAAGGGCGAGTCGCGCTCACGGAAGGTTTGCTGAAGCACGCGGGCATCGAAAAAGAGGCCATCCTTGTCGGCGTGTTAACGCGATTTGAAATCTGGTCGCCCGGACGCTGGGCGGATGCCGACCGAAATGCCATGGAGAATTTTGCGGAAGCGGCGAAAGAATTGGGATTGTGAGGTGGCGGGATGAGCAGCGAAGGAATCATGAGTTTTCTGAGCTTGAACAGAAGCTTGACGAATCTGGGCGATGAGTCGAGGCATTTTCGGCTCCCGCGCATGAATCCATTTCCGAAGTTAGACGGCAGAGTCGTGCGGGAGACTTGCACCATGACGCAGCGCTCCGCGTCGCAGCACGTCGCGCGTGGGGCAGTGATTATCGGCGGGCAAGTTGGTTCATTGCCAGAAATGGCGACTGACGTGATCGATGCGAGCGCCAACTACGCCGCGGAGAATGTCAAACGTGATCGTTCCAGGGCCCGTCTTTGGCTAGGTGCGGGACTGGGACACTTGGTTGGTCGGATGTTGGGAAGTCATCGTGCTGCGCGCCCGTGAGGAAGGACTCGCGGTGGCAAAGCGCAGTCAAGTGAGGCGATGACACTGGGCTTGTTCAGCTCAGGAGTGGGGCGGGAAGTGAAGGTCAAGGACGGACGAATTGGATTTGTCGGTAACGATTTCTTGCCGACTCGGACTTCCGAATGACCTACCACAAACCTGTTCTACTCAAGGAGGTCGTTACTCAGTTGCGGCCTCGAAGCCGCGGTTTGTACGTGGACTGCACCGTTGGCGGTGGAGGGCATGCGAGAGAGATTTTGCGTGACAGCACCCCTGACGGACAGTTGATCGGACTGGACTGGGACGAAGAAGCCATCGCGGCCAGCCGCGAACGGCTGAGTGAATTTGGGGCGCGCGTGCAGTTGGTGCGCGCAAACTTCGTGGAGTTGAATCGAGTACTGATGAGTTTGGGAGTGACAACGGTGGATGGGATTCTGTTCGATCTGGGCGTCAGCTCGCGCCAGTTCGACGAGCCGTCGCGCGGCTTCAGTTTCGTGCGCGAAGGGGCATTGGACATGCGCATGAGTCGTCAGATTGGGGCAAGCGCTCGGGACGTCCTTCGCACCGCCAGCCTGGAGGAACTGGCGCGGATCTTTCGCATCTACGGCGAAGAACGACGTGGCCGAGCAATTGCCCGCGGGATTGTCGAGGAACGCGAGCATCATCCGATGGAGACGACCACGCAACTGGCGCGGCTGGTCGAGCGCATCGTCGGCCCAAAGCGCGGCTCAATGCATCCTGCGACGCGCGTGTTTCAAGCGCTACGGATTTACGTGAACAACGAACTGGAGAATCTCAAGCGCGGTTTGGAAGACGCCGTGAACCATTTGAAGTCGGGCGCGCGCATTGCCGTCGTTTCATTTCATTCGCTGGAGGACCGCATCGTGAAGCAGTTTTTCGTCCGGATGAGCACGGGATGCGTTTGTCCACCAGAGTTGGCCGTTTGCGCCTGTGGCGGAAAAGAAGTGCTGCGCATCGTGACGCGCAAGCCGATGACGCCGACGGAACAAGAGATTCGCGAGAACCCGCGCGCCCGCAGTGCGAAACTGCGGGTGGCAGAAAAGATTTGAAAGTCAAATTGGGGGTGGGGAACCCCGGGGGCCGGTTAAGGAGGCCGGCCCCTGAAGATCGGGAAATATGAAACGCAATCGCAAGCGAGGACCGTTGCGGTTTGGCACGGTGGCCAAATCAGTGTTCACGTGCATCTGCATCGCGGGGGTTGGCGTGGGTTACGTCTGTCAGAAGAACCAGATTTACCGGCTCGGCGATGAAATCAAGAAGCGCGAGTCGGTTCTGCTAGCCGCCGAGAAACGTAATACGATGCTGGCATCGCAGTTGGCACAACTAAAATCGCCGTCGTTTCTCGAAACTCGCTGCCAGCAATACAACTTGGGTCTCGTCTCGCCGCGAGAAAATCAAGTGATGCGGTTGTACGAACCCGGACCCGAGTGGGACACGAAATTCACACCGGCGGCCCTGCAACCGCAACCGGGTAAGTCAGCCAACAAGGTGGTGGCACAACGATGACTGCTATGACGCAAAAGACGAGAGCGTTCATTGTCGTGGTCGGCCTGTCGCTCGGTTTCAGCGTGCTCGGCTTTCGGCTGTTTGACATGCACGTGTTGCAGCACAAGGAACTGGCTGCGCAAGCTCTCGCGAACCGCGAGCAGGTCGTGCATCGCCAGGGTCGCCGCGGAGAGATCCGCGACATCAATGGCAATTTGCTGGCGAACAGTCAATCGGTTCGCATTGTCACGGCCGACCCCAGCATCACCGGACCGCAGGCGCAGACCATCGCCCAAAAGCTCGCGCCCTTGCTGAAGATGGACGAAGCCACGCTTGTCGCGAAACTTAGCGGTGAAGGTCGCTACGTTCGCCTCAAGACAAAAGTGGACGAAGACACGGCTCAGCAAATCCGTGCGCTGAGACTGAAGGGCGTCTTGTTTGAGGATCAATTTCTTCGTTCCTATCCCAACGGAATCTTGGCGAGCCACGTCCTTGGCTTTGTCGATTCCGAGCACAAAGGTGTCCAGGGTATCGAGTTTTCGATGGAGCAATACCTGCAGGGCATCGCAGGCTACGAGGTCATTGAGCGCGACCGCAAAGGCCGCGAGATCCGTGCGCTTCGTGACGAAGAGATCGGACCACGCGACGGTTACAGCATCGTGCTCACAATAGATCAAGTCATCCAACACATTGCCGAGACCGAGCTGGAGAAGGCGATGGTGCTGAACAAGCCGCAGGCCGGCGTGATCATCGTCTCTCGACCGAAGACCGCTGAAATCCTCGCGATGAGCTGCCGACCGACGTTCGACCCGAATAATCCGGGCGCTGCGCCCGCCGACGCGCGCCGCAACCGTTGCATCAGCGATGTCGCCGAGCCGGGCTCAAGCTTCAAGATCGTCGCCTGCTCGGGTGCGCTCAGCGAGGGCATCGTCAATCTGAATGACCAATTTGACTGCGAGAATGGCGCGTTCTTGTACGCCGGTCGCATATTGCACGACGCGCATCCATACGGCGTGTTGAGTGTGGAAGAGATCCTCTTCCACTCGAGCAACATCGGGGCCGCCAAAGTGGGGCTGCGCGTGGGGCCGGCGCACTTGTACGACTACATCACACGGTTCGGTTTCGGGCGCAAGACGGGCATCGCGCTGCCGGGCGAGGTGTCGGGCATTGCGCATCCGTTGTCGCGCTGGAGCAAACTTTCAATCACCCGCATCCCGATGGGCCACGAGATCGCCGTCACGCCGCTGCAAATGATTATGGCGCTGAACGCCGTCGCCAACGGTGGGCGCTTGATGAAGCCGCTCATCGTGAAGAGCGTTGTCGACCAGGGCGGCCATACGATCCTACAGTATCAACCGCAGCAAGTCGCGCAGTGCATTTTCCCGCGGGCGAGCATTTTGATGACGACCGCGTTGCGCAAGGTTGTGACGCCGGAAGGGACGGCGCCCAGGGCCGCCGTGGAAGGCTATGATGTAGCGGGCAAGACGGGCACAGCGCAGAAGATCGAGAACGGCCAGTACGTCCGCAAATACTATTCGTCGTTCATCGGCTATCTACCCGCGTCGGACCCAGAGATTTCGATTTTGGTGTCCCTCGATGATCCCGAGGGCGCCGCCTACTACGGCGGTTCGATCGCAGGACCGGTGTTCCGGGCTGTGGCCGAAAAAGCAGCCCAATACCTGAGCATTTCGCCGCAAATTACCGATCCAAAGAAAGTGGCAAACCTGTCATGAAACTTACTGAAATCATCCAAACCTTGAAGCCGCTGGCCGTTGAAGGTTCGCTGGACAAGGACATCACCGGGATCACCTACGATTCCCGTCGCGTGATGCCGGGCAATCTTTTCGTCGCCGTGCGCGGCGGGCGCACCGACGGACATCGCTTCGTCGAAGCCGCGATTGATCGCGGCGCAACCGCCGTCGTGCTTGAACAGGAATGCGGATTCAATCCGCGCGCCACGCGGATCAAAGTCGCCGACACGCGCCGCACGATGGCACTGGCGTCGGCCAGCTTCTACAACCATCCATCGCAACAGCTCAAAGTCGTCGGCGTCACTGGCACCAACGGCAAGACCACGACAGCGTTCATGGTCAAAGCCATCCTGGAAGCGGCGGGCGTTGGCGCAGGGTTGATGGGCACGGTGCAATACGAGATCGGGCAGCGCATCATCCCCGCCTCGCGCACCACGCCGGAATCGGTCGAAATCCAAGAGATGATGAGCCAGATGTTGCGCTCGGGTTGCGGCGGCGTGTCGATGGAAGTCAGCTCGCACGCGCTCGATCAACAGCGCGTCGCGGGCGTGGATTACGACGTGGCGATTTTCACGAACCTCACGCAAGACCATCTCGATTACCACGGCACGATGGAGACTTATTTCGAAGCGAAGGCCAAGCTGTTTGGGATGCTGGGAGCGGCCCAGAAGACGGGCCGCGCGGTGATTAATGCGGACAACGAATACGGGCGCAGATTGATCGCGCGTATGGGTGGGGAAAACGCCGTCCTGACCTACGGCGTCTCATGCGACGCGATCATCCGCGCTCAGGACGTGCGCGTGTCGGCGGACGGGACGTATTTCGTTGTCCGCACGCCGCTGGGCGCGATGCCGATCTCATTGCCGTTGATCGGCCGCTACAACGTCTACAACGCGCTCGCCGCCGTCGGCGCTGGTCTGACGCTGGGGATCGATTTGCCAACCATCGACCGCGCTCTCTCGCGGATGCGGCCCGTTCGCGGCCGACTTGAACCTGTTCCGGTCAACGAAGAATTCCGCGTGTACGTTGACTACGCGCATACCGAGGACGCGTTGCGCAACGTGTTGATGACGGTGAGCGAGTTGACGAAAGGACGGGTGATCGTGGTGTTCGGTTGCGGCGGCGATCGCGACAAAGGCAAACGCGAGCCGATGGGTCGCGCAAGCTGCGACCTGGCGGACTTTTCGATTTTGACGAGTGACAACCCGCGCACCGAAGAGCCGCGCGAGATTCTGAAGCAGATCGAGCAAGGGTTCCCGTCAGGCACACGGGGTTGCTATCAGGTGATCTTGGATCGGCGCGAAGCCATTGAGCGCGCGCTGGACATCGCGCGTCCCGGCGACGCGGTGCTCATTGCGGGTAAAGGTCACGAGGCGTACCAGGAATTCGCCAACACCGTCGTGCCGTTCAACGACCGACAGGTGGTCGAGGAGTACTTCAGTCAATTAGGGACAAGGTGGAAGCGATGCGCTTAGAAGAACTGGCAACTTTGTGCGAAGCCAAACTGCTTCGGGGTGACCCGAACTGGGTGGTCGAGCATATCAGTACGGACACGCGGGCGCTCGGACGCGGTGACTGTTTCATCGCGTTGCGCGGCCCGCGCTTTGACGGACATCAATTCATTTTGGATGCGGCCAGTCGGGGGGCATCCGCGGCGGTAGTCTCGAATCCTACCCGTGCAATGAACTCGCCTAGTGCCTTGGCGCTTCTCCAAGTGCAAGACACCCTCACCGCATTGCACAAACTCGCAACGAACTACCGCCGTCTGATGCCCCCCACGACCCGCGTCATCGCCGTCAGTGGCGCGAGCGGCAAGACCACGACCAAGGACATGATCGCCTCGGTTCTGGCGCAGCGGTTCAACGTGGTCAAGACGCCCGCCAATCGCAACAACCACATCGGCACGCCGTTGAGCCTGCTCACGCTCGACCAGTGCCACGATTTCGGCGTGTTCGAGCTCGGCTCGAATCATCCGGGCGAGATTCGCGTCTTGGCTGAACTCGTGCGGCCCAACATCGGCGTCGTCACCAACATCGGCCTGACGCACGCGGAGTTCCTCGGCGGCGAAGCGGGCGTCGCGCGGGAAGAAGGAACGACGTTGGAGTATCTGCCGCGCAACGGCGACGGGCTTGCGGTGCTCAACGCCGACGACAAATGGTGCAACGAGCTTCGCGCCCGAACGCGCGCCACGGTCGTCACGACCGGCATCGACAATTTTGCGGACGTCCGCGCCAGCGACATACGAATCAACGGAGACATCAAATTCCGGCTCAACATCGCCAAAAAACGCGAGGACGTGGTCGTCCGTTTGAAGACGCTGGGCAGTCATCAGATTTACAACGCGCTGCAGGCCGCCGCCGTCGGTTACATGCAGGGAATGGACCTGGACGACATCCGCGAGGGACTCGAAATGGTCGAGTATCCGAAGATGCGCATGGAACAGGTAACCCTCCGCGGCGTCCGGTTCGTCAACGACTGCTACAACGCGAACGTTCCCTCGATGAAGGCCGCGTTGCGCATGCTGCAGGAAACACCGTGCGGGGGACGCAAGATCGCCGTGTTGGGCGATATGCTGGAATTGGGCGACCACGCGGAGACCGCGCACCGGGCCATCGGCGGACTGGCCGCCCAGGTGGGCATGGCCTTGCTGGTGACCGTGGGCCAGTCGGCCCGGTGGATTGCCGAGGCTGCGTTGGCAGCGGGACTGGAAAGACATCGCGTGTTCCACGTCAACAACGCGACGGAGGCTGCCATGTCGTTGCACGCGCTGGTGCAGGAAGGTGATCTGGTGCTGTTGAAAGGATCACGGCTGTTGCAGATGGAGAAGATTTTGGAAGCGTTTTAAGAAGAACGTTAAAGAGGGTTAAAACCGGTAGAACCGTTAACAGTGGGGATCGAAGCCTTTGACGGCTTTAACGATTCAACGGGTTTAACGTCGCCAAGGAGGAGATGTTTTACTATCTGAGCGAGTTGACCGCGTGGTTCTCGCCACTGCGCGTGTTTCAGTACACGACGTTTCGCGCCGTGTTCGCGGCGATTACGTCGCTGCTGATTTGCGTCGTGTCTGGCCCGTGGGTGATCCGCAAATTGACTGAGTTGAGGTTTGGTCAGCCGATTCGCGGCGAGAACGACTTGCGCGCTTTGGCGGAGACCCATCGCAAGAAGAAGGGCTGCCCTACCATGGGCGGCATCCTGATTATCTGGGCCGTCGTGGACGCCGTGCTGCTCTGGGCGCGCCCCACCAACCATCTTGTCCTTCTCAGCTTGGCAACCCTCGTCTGGCTTGGCGCGGTTGGATTCTTGGACGATTACGCGAAGGTCTGCGTGCAGAAATCCGCGGGAATGCGGGCGAAGACGAAACTTTTCTACCAAATCGGGCTGGGGTTGTTCGTGGGCGGCTATTTGCTGTTGGACCCGCAGCACAGCGACATGGCGCGACGGTTGATGGTGCCATTCGTGAAGCAACCTCTCATCGCGGACATGGGCTGGTGGACGTTGCTGCTGATTGTGGTGGTGATCGTCGGCTCGTCCAACGCGGTGAATCTCACCGACGGCTTGGATGGCTTAGCCACGGGCTGCACGCTGACCGTAGCGCTGACGTACGCCGTGATGGCCTTCGTGGCGGGTCACGCGCAGTTTGCGAATTACCTGCAGGTGCCGCACGTGATCGGCGCGAGCGAGTTGACGGTGGTGTGCGCGGCATTGGTCGGCGCGAGCCTGGGATTTCTGTGGTTCAACTGCCATCCCGCGCAGGTGTTCATGGGGGACACGGGATCGCTGGCAATCGGCGGATTGATTGGCGCGATTGCGGTGATGATCAAACAAGAATTGGCTCTGGTGATTGTGGGCGGGATTTTCGTGATGGAAGCGGGCTCGGTGGTGTTACAAGTCTTAAGTGTCAAACTGCGCGGCAAACGCATCTTCGCGATGACGCCGATTCATCATCATTTCGAGCTGCGCGGTTGGTCGGAAACGAAGGTCACAACAAGGTTCTGGGTGTTGTCGGTAATCTTTGCGTTGCTGGGACTGGCGACGCTGAAACTGAGGTGAGCGGACAATGCAAACGGCGGAACTGAAAAACAAGAATGTGGTGGTGCTCGGACTTGGCCGTAGCGGAATGGCGGCGGCATCGCTGCTGCGGCGCGACGGCGCTCGTGTGGTGGTGCGTGACGAGGGCGATGGCGAAGTGCTTGAAGAGCGAGCCAACCGTTTGCGCCAGCTTGGAATCTGCGTCGAACTGGGAAATCGCTTTGATCCCGCGGCACAGTTCGATCTGGCGGTGCTGAGTCCAGGTATTGCACCCGAGCGACCGATCGTCCGCGAGATCATCACGCAGAAGACGCCGGTGCTCAGCGAGTTGGAGTTGGCCTATCTGTTCTGTCTCAGCCCGATCGTCGCCATTACGGGCACGAACGGGAAGACCACGACGACCGAGTTGATCGCCGCGATGCTGGAAGGTTGCGGCAAACGCGCCATTGCCGCCGGCAACAATGGCCACGCGTTTTCCGATGCGGTGAACGAGAGCGCGGGGCTAGACGCTCTGGTGTTGGAGACCAGTTCATTTCAGCTTGAGAAGATCGTGCAGTTCCGCCCCGACGTTGCCGTGTGGCTCAACGTCACGCCCGATCATTTGGATCGCCACGTGACGATGGAGGAGTACGCCAAAGCCAAGGCGCGCATCTTCATGAATCAGTCTCGTGAAGATTTCGCCGTCATGAGCGTTCAGGCGCTGCAGTGGGCGCAAAAGATCGGCTGCGAAATCAAGGCGCGAATCATCACGGTCAGCGCCGCCGGGCAGGAAGCTGACTTGTGGCTGGATTGTGTGGATGGGCAGACGATTTGGAGTCGGCTAGCCGAGTGTCGCGGGATTCTCATGCGAATGGATGAGACGAATCTGCGTGGCTCGCACAATGCAGAAAACGTTTTGGCGACGTTGGCTACGGGGCTGGCGATGAAGTTGCCAGTCTCGCTAATGCGGGAGGCGATCTGTTCGTATTGCCCGCAACCGCACCGCTGCGAGTTCGTGGCCAGCATCAATGGCGTGATGTACATCAACGATTCGAAAGCGACAAATACAGACGCAGTGGAGAAAGCTCTGCGGTCACTGACTGGTCCTGTGGTGTTGATTGCAGGCGGACGAGACAAAGGGCTGGATTTTTCCACGATAAAGGAGGTGGTTGCTGAAAAAGTCAAACTGGCGGTCGTCATCGGTGAGACGCAGGAGAAAATCTGCCGTGCTTGGAGTGGAGTGCCGTGCCTGCGCGCCTCCTCGATGGCCGAAGCCGTGCGCGTGGCAGCGAGCCACGCCCGCAGCGGAGACACGGTGTTGCTGTCGCCCGCCTGCGCCAGCTTTGACATGTTTGAAAACTATGAACATCGCGGGAACGAATTCAAACGTTGCGTGCTCGATTTGCAGTGACCACAGATCACAGGTTTGGCAGTGAAACAGAACCATCAATCAAACAACAAGAACTATAACGAAAGGATCAAATGAAAGTATCGAAAGTCGTACTAATCGTAGTCGCACTCCATGTGGTAGTGATTGGAGGCATCTTCGTCTTCGAGGGCTGCTCGCGTGCAAAAGCGCCAGCGCCTGACATGGCCGACAATGAAAGTCCAGCGGGTAATCAAAGCGCGGCCAACGCTCCAGCGCTCCCCGCACCGCAGCCGGTGGATGCAACCGCGCAGAACAACCTGACCCCAGCGGCGCCTGTACCAACAGTGGCTGCCACAACTGCAACTCAGCCTGCGGCGCGCACCTACGTCGTCAAGAAGGGTGATTCGCTGTGGAAGATCGCCAAGGCTGAGAGCGTCAGCATCGGTGATCTCGCTCGCGCCAACAATCTGACCAAGACCAGCGCCCTGAAGATCGGCCAGAAGCTGCAGATTCCGGCCAGCGCCAAAGCGGAAGCCGCAAACACCGCAACCGCGTCTGCCGTTCCAGCAGCAACCAGCGCCGAGGCAGGCGGTCAGATGTACACGGTCAAATCGGGTGATTCGCTGTGGAAGATTGCCCGCGCGCAGAACGTGACTGTCGCTGCGCTCAGGCAGGCGAACAATCTCACCAGCGATTCGCTGAAGGTTGGTCAGAAGCTCCACATCCCGGCGGCCACCGCGACAACGACGGCTTCGGCCAGCAACGGTGGCTCGATGCCGACCGTCAACGCCGGCATTGCGACCGCGTCGTATCTTGATTGGCACGAGCCCGGCACGGCCATCGAGAATGGCCATACGGTCCATTACGTCGATTTCGGCGAGTCGCCGTCTCTGATCGCCAAAAAGTACGGCGTGAAAATCGAGGACCTGATGAAGGTGAACAACATCACCGATGCCAAGCGCATTGTCGTCGGCCAGAAACTGATTATTCCGACAGCGCCAGCAGCGACATCGGCGTCCAGCAGCACCACACCGGCGACGCCGGCCGTGGCCGCGCCCATCGCTTCAGCGAAGCAGGCTTCGATTGGCGACTAATCCAGCCAACGGGAAACGCGGTCAGTGAACAAGGTGGCCATCACGCTGCTCATGGTCACGCTGATGCTGTTGACGATCGGCGTGGTCATGCTGTTCAGCACCAGCGCGCTCCAGGCGAGAGATCGTTACGGCGATCCCAACTATTTGCTGAAGCGCCAACTGGCTTGGATGGCGATCGGCGGCGTCGGCTGTGTGGCCGCCGCGGGAATCCCGTATCCGAAATTGCGCGGCGTGTGCGTGCCGGCGCTCGTGATTTCCGGATTGTTGCTTGCCGTCGTGCTCGTGCCGCACATGGGCATCAAAGTCGGCGGCGCGCGCCGCTGGCTCGGGGCTGAAGGCTTAAGGTTTCAGCCTTCGGAGTTCGCGAAGCTGGCGCTCGTGGTCTGGCTGGCGCACTGGCTCGCGAAGGAAAAGCGGCGGATCGATCAGTTTGACCGCGGCTTTGCCGTACCCATGGCGGTTGTGGGCGTGTTCCTGCTGCTGGTGCTGGCCGAGCCGGATTTCGGTTCGGCGGCGCTGCTGGCCTTGGTCGCGTTTGCGATGATGTTCGTGGCGGGTGTGCGACTGCAGTTTCTACTGCCGACGATCCTGGCAGGCGTGGCGGGATTTGCCGCGTTGGTGATTCACAGTCCGACGCGCGCGGCGCGGCTGATGGCGTTCATGGACCTGGAGAAGTACAAGCAGGGCCCGGGCTATCAGGTCTGGCAAGCGATCCTCGCGTTTGGTTCCGGTGGCATCAACGGACTCGGGCTGGGTAACAGTCGGCAAAAGATGTTCTATCTGCCGGAAGCGCACACTGACTTCATCTTCCCGATCATCGGCGAAGAACTCGGATTGGTCGGGACGTTAGCGGTGCTTGGTTGCTTCGTGGTGCTCGTCGCCTGCGGGGTGTGCATTAGCCTGAAGGCGTCTGATCTGTACGGACAATATCTCGGTCTCGGCATCACGTTGCTGATCGCGCTGCAAGCGTTGATCAACATCGGTGTCGTCACGGCATGGCTGCCCACGAAAGGGTTGCCGCTACCGTTCATTAGTTTTGGCGGTTCAAATTTGATGATGATCCTCATCGCGGTGGGCGTCTTGCTGAGCATTTTTCGTCACGGCGTGGCGGAAGCACGAAGCGAAGACCAGGAGTTTTTCGCCCAGCGCGAGCAGGTGACATAAGAGGAGTGGGGAAATGGAGTGATGGAGTATTGGAGTACTGGGGAACGTCGTTCCCAACACTCCAACACTCCAATGCTCCAGTACTGCGGTGTCCTGAGAGGAGTAAAGGTGCGATGAGTGAAAGTGACAATCGCATGTGGTGGAACGGGCGGGCATTTGTTTCCTGGCTTGGCAGTGGCGGAGGCGCTGACGTCGCGCCGACACGAAGTCAGGTTGCTGGTCTCCGAAAAGGCTGTCGATCAAGCGGCCTTAGCCGCATCGACGAGCTTCTCCGACCCATCCAAGGTCGGAGTGCAGGCAATCTCGGCGGTCGGCTATGGCGGGTCACGACAGTTGATTCGTTTCTGTTACCGCTTGGCGCAGGCAACAAAAGATTGCGCGGACGTCTGCAGTGATTTCGAGCCCGACGTGGTGCTCGGGATGGGGGGGTTTACCTCCGCACCCGCCGTGTTGGCGGCGCGGTGGCGACGCACGCGGACGTTGATTCACGAGTCCAACGCCGTGCCCGGCAAGGCGAACCGCTGGGTGGGCCGACTCGCGGACCACGTGGCGGTGGGCATGGCCGATTGCGCGCGATTTTTCGGACGCAAACCCGTCACCGTGACGGGGACGCCGATTCGTGCGGCCCTGCGGCGTGGCAAGGTGGCGGACGCGCACGAGCAACTCGGACTTGATCGTGGGCGGCTGACGATTTTGGTGATGGGGGGAAGCCAGGGGGCGCACGCAATCAACGATGCGATGGCCTGCGCATTGCCCTGGCTCAACGATTGGAGGGAGAGGACGCAATTTGTGCACTTGAGCGGAACGCCTGATGAACCGTTGGTGCGTGAGGCGTACGAGAAGGAGGGAATGACAGCGAAGGTCATGAGTTTTTGCAGTCAAATGGAGTTGGCCTACAGCGCAGCCGATCTGGTGATGGGGCGTGCAGGAGCAGCGACATTGACCGAAATCGCTGCGTTTGGGTTGCCGTCGATCCTGATTCCATTTCCCCATGCCGCTGGCGATCATCAACTGCACAACGCCCGCGTGTTCGAGCGCGCAGGTGCGGCGCGGCTCGTCGAGCAGTCGCAGCTTTCGGGCTTGCACGCCGAGAGAGGGGAGCGACTTGCTGAAGCCGTATCGACTTTGCTGAGTGATGATGTTCAGCGCGAGCGAATGGCGGCGGCAGCACGATCGCTCGCCGTGGCAAACGCTGAGGAACGCATCGCCACACTCATCGAACAGTATGCTGACTAAACAACAACTGATTGAATTTCTCGGTGCTGGGCCGCGTCGCGTGCATTTTGTCGGCATCGGCGGCATTGGGATGAGCGGGCTGGCTAGAATTTTGCTGCACCAGGGTCACCTCGTCACAGGCTCGGATCTTTCGCCCAACGGGGAGACGAAAGCCTTGAAAGAGCTTGGGGCAATAATTTACCGCGGCCATTCCGACGACCATGTGAAGCCGGACACGGAGTTGGTCGTGTACACCTCAGCCGTCAACGGCGAGAACGAGGAATTGCAGGCGGCGGCTGAGTTGAAAATACCTTTTGTCCGCCGTGGCGTGCTGCTGACCGCGTTGATGAGCCATCACAACAACATCGCTGTCGCCGGCACGCACGGCAAGACGACCACCACTTCGATGATCGCTTACGTGCTGACCCGCAGCGACAGCGCGCCGAGTTTCTGCGTGGGCGCGCACGTTCCGATTCTCGGAAGCAACGCGCAGATCGGCGCCGGCAAATATTTCGTGGCTGAGGCGGACGAAAGCGACGGGACGCTGATCGGGTTTTCTCCCGAGTACGCCGTTTGTCTGAACATCGAGTCTGAGCATCTTGATTTTCACCGCTCGATGCAGGCGTTGCTGGCAACCTTTGAGACATTCCTCACGAGCACGCTGAAAACCGTCTTCTACTGTGCCGACTGCGCCAATTGTGTCGCGCTGGCCAAAAAACTTCGCTCGGCGATTTCGTTCGGCCTGGCTGAGACGGCGGATTATCGCGCACTGGACATTCAGCCGACCAGATGCGGCAGCCGTTTCACGGTCGCGTGCCGTGATCAGAACATCGGCACGGTCGAGCTGATCATTCCCGGGAAACAAAACGTGGTCAACGCCCTGGCGGCGATCGCCGTGGCCGATCAGTTGGGCGTGTCGTTCGAGAGAGTGGCCGAGGCGCTCGGCGGGTTCACGGGAGCGACACGGCGCTTCGAGCGGCGCTACGATGGCGACGGCGTTATGGTCGTGGATGACTACGCGCATCATCCGACGGAAATCCGCGCCACGATCGCCGCGGCGCAGACGCTTGGGTTCAAGAGGATCATCGTCGCGTTCCAGCCGCACCGCTATTCGCGGACGCAGGCGTTGCGAGATCAGTTCGCGACGGCATTTCAAGGCGTGGACAAGTTGTTTCTCACGGACATTTACCCGGCCAACGAAAAGCCGCTGGAAGGCATCAGCGGCAAAACGATTCTCGACGCGGTGATGACCACAGGGCAAAGCGCAAGCATCTACGAAACCGATTTTGAAAAACTGTCGGAGAGACTTTTGCAGGAAGCCCGGTCCGGCGACCTGATTCTAACGATGGGAGCAGGCGACATCTACAAAGTGGCCCAGACTGTCGCCGAGAAACTTGCCGCTCGTGGGCCAAACATTCCAAGTCAAACGAGGCGAACCATGAATATCGAATCTGAGTTGCGCGGGATGTTGTCGGATAAATCGAAAGTGCGCCCGAATGAGGTGATGGCCTGCCACACGTCGCTCAAGGTCGGGGGTCTCGCGGAGTTCTGGATTGAGCCGTGGGACGAAGGAGACTTGGCGAAGTTGCTGCATTACTGTCATGTGCAGGAGATTCCGATCACGATCATCGGACGCGGAACGAACCTGCTCGTCCGCGACGGCGGCATCCCCGGCGTGGTCATCCAGCTCACCAGCGCAGAATTCTCGAGGGTGGAAGTCGACGGCGAGCGATTGATTGCCCGCAGCGGTGCCCGGCTCAAAAGCATCGTCAATCTGGCCAAGAGGCACGAACTGGGCGGGCTGGAGTTTTTGGAGGGAATTCCCGGCTCGCTCGGCGGCGCGTTGCGCATGAACGCAGGCGCGATGGGGAGGCAAACCTTCGACGTGGTCGAATGGGTGCGGTACGTGAGCTATTCGGGTGAGGTTTACGACGCGGATGCGAAGAATCTGCCCATGGCGTATCGCGATTGCCCGCTGTTCACCAACCATGTCGTCCTGTCGGCCATTCTGCGCGGCGAGAAAACCCCGCGGGCTACCACCGAAGAAAGACTGCGGACGTTTGAGAAGAGGCGCTGGGCGAGCCAACCGGTCATGCCTAGCGCGGGCTGCATTTTCAAGAATCCCGAAACGATCCCTGCGGGCAAACTGATTGAGGAACTCGGGCTGAAGGGAGTCCATGTTGGCGGCGCGCGGGTGTCGGAGGTGCACGGCAATTTTATTGTGAACGAAGGCGGGGCAACAGCGGCGGATGTGTTGCGATTGATCGGGATCATCCGCGAGCGTGCCCGCCAGGAGCGGGGCATCGAGCTTGAAACCGAAGTGATGATTTTGGGGAAAGACAAATGAAGCGGTTACGCGTGGCGGTTTTGATGGGCGGACCATCCGCGGAGCGCGAGGTGTCGTGCCAGTCGGGGAGGGTGGTGGTGCAGGCGTTGCTGAACGCGGGGGCACAGGTCTGCGAAGTGGATGTGCAGGGACAGGATTTCTGGTTGCCGTCCAACATACACGTGGCATTCATTGCCTTGCACGGCACATTTGGCGAAGACGGCCAAATCCAGCGAATTCTGGAAGAGCGTGGCGTGCCTTACACGGGATCGGACGTCGAGGCCAGCGCGCTTGCGTTCGACAAGGGCGCGGCCAAGGCGGAATTCGTCGCAGCAGGCATCCCGACACCGCCGTATGCAGTGATCGAGAGAGATTTGACGCCGCTGGCGGCGATGCAACCGCCGTTGGTGATCAAACCCGCGCGGCAGGGATCGAGCGTGGGAATCACGATTGTGAAGGTTCGCAGCGAACTGGAACAAGCTTGCGCCCGGGCCTGGCGATACGACGAACGCCTGATCATCGAGCAGTTCATCCGAGGACGCGAGCTGACCGTCGGCATTCTCGGCGGAGGAACATTGCCGGTCATCGAGATTTGCACCAGGCGCGCGTTCTTCGATTATCAGGCGAAGTACACACCCGGCGAGACGGAGGAGATCGTGCCGGCGCCGCTCGACCAGTTGACGACCGCTCGCGTCCAGGACCTTGCGAGACGGGCGCATGATTGTCTGGGTTGCCGCGATTTCTCCCGCGTCGATGTGATGTTGAGCGCGGGCGGTGAGCTTTTCGTGCTGGAGGTGAATACGATTCCCGGTTTGACCGCCAACAGCCTGTTGCCCAAAGCGGCGCGGGCGGCTGGGCTGAGCATGCAGGATGTGTGCGTGCGGATGGTGGAGATGGCGTTGGCGCGGCGCGAAACAGCCGTCGCGATGGCATGAACGATGATGAAGCTCGGCAACCGAAGAAAAAAACGCCAGCAGTACTTGCTGGACGTGAAGGTGCAGACGCAGGGCCGGTTGCGCCGTCGCCTGCGCTGGATTGCGGCGGTGCTGTCGGCTGTGGCGGTGTTCATCCTGACCTGTTACGGACTGTGTCGGCTTGTGAGATTCGGCGTCGCACGGCTCGCTTTTGAAAACCCGCGCTTTGCAATTGCCCAGATCGTGGTGGAAAACGACGGCGGATTGACGCCGCAGCAAGTGGTTCAATTCGCCGGTGTGCGTGTCGGGCAGAATTTGCTCGCGCTCGATTTGAATCAGGTGCGGCGCACCCTGGAAATGATTCCGCTGGTCAAACGCGTCGAAGTGCGGCGCCTGTTGCCGCAGCGGCTGTTCATTCACATCGACGAGCGCATTGCCGTCGCCCGGTTGCGCGTCCCGAGCCGCGAGTTGAACGGCACGACCTTTTTGATCGACCGCAGCGGTGTCGTCATGAAACCGATCAAGCTGGCGGACGGAACAATGCTGCAACCGCAGATGCCGGGATCGCTGCCGTTGCTCACGGGCGTAACGCTGGCCGATCTGCGCGTGGGCAGGCCCGTGGAGTCGGAACAAATCTGCCGCGCGCTGGAGTTGTTGAACAAGCTGCAACAAGTGGCCGCGGGCTCGATGCTGGAGGTCGAGCAAATCGATTTGTCGAAGTCGCATCAATTGACGCTGGTCACCAAACAGCGCACGCTCGTGAAGTTCGATGTGGAGGAATTCCCGCACCAGTTGCGGCGGTTGAGCGCGATTTTGAGCTGGGCGCAACAGCGGCAGAAACTGGTGCAGTCTGTGGATTTGACGGTTAATCGTGGTGTGCCGGTGACTTTTGTGAATTAGAGGGAAGGTGGGCGATTCATGTTACAGAAAGAGAAGATCATCGTCGGACTTGAAGTGGGAACATCCAAGGTGTGCGCGGTCGTCGGCGAGGTGCTCGATGACGGCAACATCATGATCGTCGGCGTCGGGCAGGTCGCCTCGGAGGGCGTGCGCAAGGGTGAGATCGTGGACATCGAGGCCGCCGTGCAGAGCATTCACACCGCCGTGGCCGATGCGGAAGAAAGCGCGGGCGTGGAGATTCACAACGTCTACGCCAGTGTCAGCGGCGGTCACATCCGCTGTTTCAACAATCGCGGCAGCGTCGCCGTCACCAACGAAGACCGCGAGATCACCGAGGAAGAAGTCCGCAACGTTTTGCTCAACGCCAAGGCCGTCAATATCCCGATGGATCACGTCGTCATTCACGCCATCCGGCAGCATTTCTTTGTGGACGGTCATGACGGAATCCAAAATCCCGTGGGCATGATCGGCGCAAAACTGGAGGCCGATGTCCACGTCATCTACGGCGTGCGCACCCGACTGCAGAACACGATCAAGTGCATCAAACAGGTCCCGCTGGACGTGCAAAACATCGCCGTCAGCGGCTTTGCTTCCGCGCTGGCTGTGCTGACCACCGAGCACCAGCAACTCGGCGCTGTCGTCATCGACATGGGCGGCGGGACGACTGATTGCATCGTCTATCAGGAAGGCACGATCCAACATAGTGGCGTCTTGGCCGTGGGCGGCGATCACATCACCAACGACATCGCCACAGGCTTGAAAATCCCCATGAACCGCGCCGAGCAACTCAAGATCGAGTACGGCTCGGTCGAATGGCCCGTGCAGGATGAATTGATCAATCTGAAGCGCGAAGTGGGTCTGCCCGATCGCCAGGTGTCGAAGGAACAGCTTTGCCGCGCCATGAACCTGCGCGTCGAAGAGACGCTGACGTTGGTCAAAAAGGAACTGGAAAAACACAAACTGCTCGATTGCCTCGGTGCGGGCGTTTTCATCACGGGCGGCTGCGCGCGCTTGCGCGGACTGGAGACGCTGGCGGGTCAAATCTTCGGATTGCCGGTTCACATCGGCCATAGCCACACCGTCAGCGGGCCAACTTCCGCGATTGAAAGCCCCGAATACTCCACCGCGATCGGTCTGGTGCGCTACGCGCTCGGTTCGCAACGCGACAATCACCAAGCCCCGAGGGGTTTTCGGCAGGTCGGTCAGCTTTTCCATCACCTCGCGCAAAAAGCGCGCGCCTTGATGTAGGAGAAAGGAAACTGTATGTCGATGCCGCGTAAGACAGCGTCTTCACACAAAACCCATGCGCTCAAAGCCGGTGCTTCGCCCGCTTCCGAGTCGTCCGCGCAGCAGAAGCCTGCTCTAGTGGTCGAACACAAGTCGCAAGCGACAGAAAGGAAATCCGAGCCTGCGCATCGAATCCGGCTCAAGCTTTTCGGCGTGGGCGGAGCGGGAGGCAACGCCGTGGCCCAGATCGCTGCATCATCCACGGAAGCGAAGCAAGCGCTGGCGGGAGTTGAACTGGTGGCCGTAAACACCGATTTGCAGGCGCTGGAAGCCGTGGCGGGTGCGGAGAAGAGTCATCACGCTTTGAGCGTGATTCAGATCGGCTCCGCTGTTACCCACGGCCTCGGCACGGGCGGCGATTGCGAACTCGGCGCGCGCGCTGCGCAACAGGACTCTGAGCGATTGGAGGCGCAGTTTCAGAATTCGGATGTGGTGTTCATCGTTGCAGGACTCGGCGGCGGCACGGGAACCGGCGCGAGTCCCGTCCTGGCGCGACTGGCCAAGGAACAAGGGGCGCTCGTGCTCGCGTTCGTGTCGATGCCGTTCGGATTCGAGGGCGACCGTCGCCGTCAACAAGCGTTGGCAGGACTCGAACAATTGAAAGCCCAGGCCGATGCCGTCATCTGCATTCAAAACGACAAACTGTTCAAGATCGTCGGCGAGAACGCCACCGTGCTGGACGCGTTCAAACACGGCAATGAGATCGTCGCCAGCGGTGTGCAGGCAATCTGGCAGCTTCTGTCGTGCAAAGGACTGATCAACCTGGATTTTGCCGATCTGCGGACAACGCTCGGCTCAAAACACTGCGAAGGGATTTTTAGCTGCGGCGAAGCCGAAGGCGCCGATAAAGCGCGCGACGCCGTCAAAGCGCTCATGGAAAGCCCGCTCTTCGACGGCGGCGAAACGCTGGCCAGAGCCGAAGGCGTGCTCGTCAGCATCCTCGGCGGACCGGACCTGACCTTGACCGACGTGCAACGCGCAGTCGAGCCGATCTCGCGTCAGGCCAATCGCGCTCATGTCATCATGGGCGCGGCCATTGACGAGAATTACCGGGGCAAACTCGCCGTCACCGTCATTGCTGCCGCCGCCAACATGGCGCGGAAGAGCGTCCAACCGATCGCCGTGAAACCATTTTCCTTGCGTCGGCCGGGCGAAGCGACACCTTTCCGTACCATGAGCGCGCCGGCGCAAACAACACCAATCGCTGGTTCGGCGGCCATGGCGGCGATCAGCGAATCCGCAGTTCAAAAGAAAGAGGCCGCCAAACCAAAACAGGAAACGCTCCCGCTCGAAGGCGTCAGCCGTGGCCGGTTCGATAGAAGCGAGGCGACGCTCTACGAAGGCGAAGATCTCGATGTCCCCACGTTTCTCCGTCGCGGCATCAGCCTGAAGCGGTAGACCTTGTAGTAGCGCTTCCTTGTAGCGGCGCTTCTGCCTGCCCGCCATTGCGCGGCGGCAGGCGGGTGAAGCGCTGTGAGTGCTTGATGCGGAAAGCCAACGTTGTCCGTAGCCGCACCTTTTACAGGTGCGTGATGCGCAGGCGTAAAGTCTGCGGCTACACCTTTATTGTCCGTGAAATAACCGGCTTCGATTTCTCGGGACGGCACTCGATGTCTCGCGGACTCGGCTTTCTGCTCGGTGCGCAGACTCAAGTCGGCGAGTTCGGCTAATCTCGCTTGCGTCAGACCTTTGGCCGGGTGCAGGCAGCACGCCCCAACATCCAATCGACCGCGTTTCACCCTGTAGGGTTTTCCACTACAGCAGAATCGTGGGAACCATTACACGAAACCTGCTTCTGTCGCAGCGTTTTCCATCATCGCGCCGGGATGTTCATGATTGACAGGTGCTGGCTGGTTGGCAAGAATGCCCGCGTTGTTTGGGTGGCCAGTTAGTTTACCGGCGAGTAGTTGTAAGTTCGTGTGGTGGGAACGAACGCGACGTAGGTGAGATGAGTAGATGCGAGACGAACAACAAAGTCTTCTGCTCACCAACTCAAGTTGGTGCTGCACCTCCCATACCTCGTTCGCGGCAGGTCTCCTGACCGCGCCAACGTTTACCGCGTCACACGTGGTTGGCCACGTTCCACACTGCCCCCCATCCGCGGCCAGAGCGATCGAGGACAGAAGATGACCACGCCAACTAACAACCCTGCAATGAATGCTCGCCACGTGAAGGTAACACAACAATGCAGAGCGGCAGGTGTGACGGGATGCAATCCGGTTCTGTGTGAGGGATGTTTCCCATCCTCGTCCCTTGCCGGGCAACCGGTGCCTATTCGCGCCAGCCATCTGAGGCATCGCCACCGTCCCAACCGGCATCCAACCACGGGCGAGGAAGGGCTGAGGCTTATTGCCAGCAACAAAGTCGTACTCCGGCTCACACGCCGAATTCAAATTCGACATCTTTTCGCTGTCGCCCGGCGGGAGAGGCGATCAACCGCCGTCACCAGCCGCGCCGCCAAACTCGTCGGAGCGATTTGCCACCGCGACCGGCAAGAAGGTGGAAGCGCAGAGAACACAGCGCGTCACGCCGAAGTTCAACGAAGGCGGAAGGCCGCATAGATCTTAACCTGCATCGAAATTGACCCAACAGAAAAAGCAGATAACACCATGAAACCAACAGCGCAAGGAGCCGTGATCACCACCACAAGATCAACAACCAAACCGCACCGTCCCAAATGGCGCACAGCGTCGGGGCTGGGATTTGCTCTCGTTACCGCCGGTGTGCTGCTGGCCGGTCTTGCCGGGCTGGTGCAAGCTGACCCGGTATACACGTGGGCCAACTTCGTCGGTCAACCGGGCAGTTCTGGCAGCACCGATGGCACGGGCAGCGCGGCGCGGTTTAACGCTCCTAACAGCGTGGCGGTGGACAGCGCGGGCAACGTGTTCGTAGCGGACTACTTTAACAACACCATTCGGAAGGTGAGTGCGGCGGGGGTGGTGACGACGCTGGCGGGCAGCGCAGGGGTTGCTGGCAGTGCCGATGGCACGGGCAGCGCGGCGCGGTTTAACTCTCCTACCGGTGTAGCGGTGGACAGCACGAGCAACGTGTACGTGGCGGATGCTGGCAACCACACGATCCGGAAGGTAACGCAAGCGGGGGTGGT
>JBEKFI010000018.1:0-33399 GCA_050013395.1 Verrucomicrobiia bacterium
CGGAATGCTGGTCGGGCCTTCGGTCATCATCACTTCGTACACGCGCGACAACGCCGTTTGTGGCGTGACGGCAGGTGGATCGGTGTCCATCACTTGGGCGACGGGCACATCGCTGCCGATGTTGTTGACGGCATCGAGCATCGCGGTTCGCGTGGCGATCCCCACGAACTGGTCGCCGACCATCACGGGGAAATCATCCTGACCGGTCTGATAAACCATTGTCAACGCCCGCGACACCGTGTCGGCGGAAGAGAGCGCCACGAACTCGCGGCTCATCACTTCTTCAACTTCCAAGTCGCGGAGCAGGCTTCGCGTTCGCACCATTCTCTCCTCGCCTTCCGCACCGATGAAGATGAACACGCCGATAATCACCAGCCAGATCGACAACTTCAGTCCGACAAGAACGAACAGGATCGCCAGCCCCTGCCCCACCGTTGCGGCGATAACCGTGGCGCGCCGATAGGAAAACACAAGCGCCAAGACCGCCCGCAGCAGGCGTCCGCCGTCCATTGGGAACGCAGGGATGAAATTAAAGAGGAACAGTGCAACGTTCGCCTTCACAATCGCATCCAGCAACCCGCTCGCATCCTGCGGCATCGACATGAAGAAAATGTGCGACGGCAAACCTGTGAACGGCAGCAACACCAGGGCGATTCCGGCGTTGACCATCGGACCGGCCAGTGTGATGGCGATTTCGTGCCACGGATTCTCGGGAATACTTCGCAGGGCAGCGACACCACCGATTGGTAGGAGGGTGATGCTCTTGACCTGCACGCCCAATTGCTGGGCAACCACGCCGTGACCGAGTTCGTGCAGCGCGATGCAGGCGAATATTGAGCAGACCAGAGACAAAGCCCAGACCGCCCCCTGCAAGCCCGCTTCCATGAAGCCTGCGTAGCCGATGAACCCGAGGAACAGCAGAAACGTCACGTGCAGACGCAACGTGATGCCGAACACCCGTCCGATTGTGACCGACCAACGCATGGCTATTCCCTAACACACGCGCCAAAGCCTTGCAAGTTGAGCGAGCCAGAAGGGTGCGATTAACACTGGTGGCAGCGTGCGACAAGCTTCCAGCTTGTCCTACGTTCGGCCTGACCACCACTTTTAATCGGACGCGAGCTAGAAGTGAAGCTTGCCCCAACCCTTTTGTGCCCCTAATATGCGACTACCATGGAGAAGATCCTAATCGTTGACGATGATGCTGACATTCGCCGCGCCTTTCGCCGCAATTTGGAGCGCGAGGACTTGCAGGTCATCGACGCGTCCAGCGGAGAAGAGGCAATCAAACGGGTTGCGATGGAGCGCCCCGATCTGCTCATGATGGACATCCGGATGGGCGCGACCAGCGGGTTGGACACGCTGCGCAAACTGCGCGAACTCGATCCGAAATTGACGATCATCATGATGACCGCCTACGGCACAACGCAGACGGCGATCGAGGCCATGAAACTGGGCGCGTACGATTACGTGCTCAAGCCGCTGGATGTGCCGAAGCTGAAAACGCTTATTGCGGCGGCGCTCAAGCACGCCCGCGACATGCGGCAGGTGGTCAGCTATCAGCCGCTGTTGACGAAGGAAGATTACGCGGAGGGGATTGTCGGCAAGAGCGAGGCGATGCAGCAGGTGTTCAAGCTTATCGGCCAGGTCTCGATGTCGGAGGCGACCGTGCTGATCACAGGCGAGAGCGGCACGGGCAAAGAGTTGGTGGCGCGCGCCATTTACCATCACAGCAAACGGACCGACCAACCGTTCATGGCGATCAACTGCGCTGCGATCCCCGAGAATTTGCTCGAGAGCGAGTTGTTCGGCCACGAGAAAGGCGCGTTCACGGGCGCCGCCGAGCGACGCGTCGGCAAATTTGAGCAATGCGATCACGGCACGATTTTTCTGGATGAAATCGGCGACATGCCGCCGGCGACGCAGACAAAGATCTTGCGCGTTTTGCAGAACGGAGAGTTTCAGCGTGTCGGCGGCAACCAGACGTTGCAGGTGGACGTGCGCGTCATCGCCGCCACGAACAAAGACCCGGAGCGATTGGTGGCCGAGAAGAGGTTCCGCGAGGACCTGTACTATCGGTTGAACGTGGTGCGGATTTATCTGCCGCCGCTGCGAGACCGCCGTGAGGACATCTCCGTGTTGGTGGACTATTTTCTGCAGAAGATCAACAAGCCGCGTCAAGCTTCCGCCAAGATCAAAGGAATCTCACCGCAAGCGCTCGAGGTATTGCAGAAATACAACTGGCCGGGTAACGTCCGCGAGCTGGAAAACGTGATCGAGCGTGCCGCGGTGGTGGCGCATGGCGAGACACTGATGCTCGATGATTTGCCAGCAGAGGTGCGCGAACCCAGGACCGTGGTTGCGCCGCCCGAGGACGTCAACGCAGCGATCGATGCGGCGGTGCGCCCTCTTTTCAGCCTGGCGCGCAACGATTCCAAACTGAAAATTATGGCGGCAGTGGAGCGCGAACTAATCATTCGCGCGTTGGCCGAGACCGGCGGTAATCAGATGCAGGCGGCAAAGCTTCTCGGCACCACTCGCGCGACCTTACGCAAACGGATTGAGAAGTTCGGGATCACGCGGCGGCTGGAAGTCCGCTAGCCAGCCGCCAGACACGCGGCTCCATATCCGAGCTCATTCATGCCGCCACGGCTTCTCTGGCGAGCACATCGTCGACCGCGTCGATGATCTGCTGGATGTTGAATGGCTTGCTCAGCCAAGGGTTCCCCGTGTCCTTGAGGAATGCCCGCGTGTCCGGGCTGACAGTGTCGCCCGTCGCGAAAATGATGCGGCGGGCCAACGCTTCGTTCTGGTTCTTCAGGGTTTCGAAAAACTTCACACCATCCATGCCCGGCATGCGCATGTCGGAAACAATGACGTCGTACGATTCCGCGGCAATCCGCTCCATCGCCTCCACACCGTTGGTAGCGGTCGTGACATTGTGACCAAGTCCCGCAAAAACTTCGTTCAGCAGCAAAACGATGCCCGGTTCATCATCGACGATCAGGACCGACCCCCTTGCAGGCTTTTTCGCGAGAGACTTCGCTTCGGACGGATTCCGATCCGCTGTCGCAGTGGCGACACATGGAATAATGGGTAGTTCCACGACAAACCTGGCCCCGCCTGTCGGTTGGTTCTCAACCAGTAGCCTGCCGCGGTGCCCCTGGATGATCGTGTTTGAGACGGTGAGTCCCAGGCCCGTTCCCTTGCCGAGTGGCTTCGTCGTAAAGAACGGATCGAAGATTTGCCCGATGACCTCTTTCGGAATGCCGGGGCCGTTGTCGGCCACGACAATCCGAATGTAATTGCCGTCTTCCTCCGTGCTGATTGTCAAGACCCGGGGCTTCGGTCGAGTGCTCAGCACATAGACGGCATTCGCCATCAGATTGACGAGAACCTGTTCGATCTGATTTTGGTCCGCCATGGTGTTCGGGAGATCGCTGGCCAGCCGCCGGTCCAACTGAATTTCTGCGGCCCGGATGTTCGCCTCTTGATTCTCAATGACACTGGTAACAAGCCGATTGACACTTACAACCGTCTTCTGGGGATCGCTGGGCCGCGCAAAGGCCAGCAGATCGCGGACGATCTTGGATGCGCGGTCGCTTTCGTAAAGGATCCGTTGAAGGTTGCCTTGTGTCTTCTTATCAAGGGTGTCTCTCCCGGCCATGATCTGCGAGTAGCCCATAACGACCGCGAGCGGATTGTTAAGCTCATGCGCCACGCCAGCGATCAGTTGCCCCAGTGCGGAGAGCTTCTCCGCGCGCCGCAACTGGTGGCCGACTTTCTGGCGCTCGCTGACGTCACGCACGTTGACCTGTAGGACCGGCCGCTGCTGCCACTGCGCGAAGGCGGTGTCCCCTTCGCAGTTGACCGTCGTTCCGTTGGCGCGCGCGATGGGAAAGTCGTTGAACGGCCGAAACACAGCGTTGAACATCTTGACGCTATCCATCCTCACCGCAGTTGTTCCACCACGTTGTAGGGACGGACAGATCTCGACAAATGGTCGTCCCACCAAATCCACGGCCGAGCGTTTCGTAAGCCGCAACGCAGAGGCGTTGGCCTCCAAAATCTTTTGGGTGAAGAAGTCAACAAGGAAGATGGCGTCCGAAGCGGAATCGAACAGGACGCGATAGCTTTGCTCCGCGGTGGTCACCTCCCGTTCGACAATCATGCCAATGACAATCATGATGGCCAGCACCGCCGTCCCAAAATACCCGAGAGTCATGAGTGCTTGAGAGGTTTCCATATAGGGAAACGCGACCAAGTGCATCCCCCAAAGTAAGAACCCGATACCCAGGATCGTCGCGCCGTGGTAGGTCTTCCGTCGCAGCAAGTACGCGACACCCGTGTAGATTCCCGCCGCCGCGAGCAGTATGAAGACCGGCATCGTGATCCAAAACCGATCGCGGACCACAAAGGCGGCAACCGCACTCCAGATGAACATCATCACCGTCCCGAACTGGAGTTCCCGCAGGCTTCGCGGTTGACCGATCAAATAGAAACTGCCCCAGAACATGAATAGCGCGCTCAGTCCGATGCACGACCGGCGCACCATCACCAGGAAGGACATCTCTGGCGATTCCTGCAAACCAAGGGCGGCGGCAAGGTAGACGGCGTAGGAGATCCACGCGAAAATCCAGAGATTAAAATAGGGTCTCTTGGTCCGGTAGTTCAGATACGCAAACAGCGCCAGCACCATGCAGATGCTCATCAACGCGAGAACCAACACCGCGTTGGTCCACTCCATGGGGAATGTGAATCCCGTGGTGCTCGGGATTGAATGAGCCTTCATGCCATTTCCCCAAGTCTGCTCACAAGCCTCAGCCATCTCTTCAGGGCAACCATCGGCACGTGTTGGAGTAGCAGGGCGCTTGCCAACGAAACCGGCGGCTGAGGACTCCAATCCACGGACTCATGACGCCTCGACGCCGTCACAGTTCCGTACACCTGCGGACATATTTGTACAGCCCGACCAAGCTGCGATCTTAACAACAACGGTTTGGGTACTGGCCGGGCACCACTCGCGCGACCTTACGCAAACGGATTGAGAAGTTCGTGATCACGCGGCGGCTGGAACTGGGTTGACCCGCGGCGCAGAAGATGGGTCACTGCCAAACGCCGCCGACAAACCGCAGTTCCCGCCAGGTAGCGACCAAGTAGCCGGACCCGCCGAAGTTCCTCAGGGCTTCGTCGTAGTGGAAGTTGACGTTGCCGCCCAGCGTGATGCTGTTGGCCACCACCGCACCGTCAATGGCGCCATTGCCGCTAAGGTGACGAAGTGATTTGTGCGAAGCACGGCTAATGCGATACTACGGCGGGAGTGTACCGTTACTGCACAGATGCCCATGTCCCGCGCGAGATGCTGCGGACATAGGAGGTGCCCGGCGGCAGTTTCGTTGCATCGAGGAATTGCACGTCGAACGACCAGTTACGCGTGGGCGCGTTGTACACGTTGTTGGCGCTACCCGTCTCCTTCCAGAGTCCCGTGGCGGTTTCGCTCGTGAACATCACAACGATGGAACCCTTGTAGGTGAGGGTATCGCCCGACCAATCTTCGAGCAGGCGGAGCAGGTTCTCGACGCCGCCGCTGTAGTTGGCGCCGCTGGTGGCCACGATCCCGGTAAAGACCGCAGCATTGATGGTCGTGCTGGACGCATTCCGTGTACTCAGCGCGCTGCTGCTATTGGCGTCATTCCAGCTTCCGCTTAGGATGTTGATGGCATCCGCGTAGACGGCGGCGGGGTAATCATTGACGGAATTGTAATTGCCTTGAATATAGACGGGGTTTTGGGAAGCGATGGTCAGGCCCCCTGATGTGAGGGTGGCGCCGTTGATGATGCGCACAGCGTTTTCCATTGACGACGACAGAGTGCCCCAGTTGCGTGTGTTGGCAACGTACACGATGCCGTTGGCGGGTACTTTGCCGGCCGAAACGAGATTGCCGATATTGACTTCGGTGAGGACAATCGTTTTGCCTTCGCGGACGCTGTACAAGGTCTGATTGGTTCTAACGATGCTACTGCTGCTCGTGCCGACGGTGATTCCACTGACGCTGTTACCCGAGCTGTCAGTGGCCGTGATGGTGCCGCTGGTGCCGACCACGATGCGCAGCCCTGCTTTGTTGTAAAGGCGGTCGTTTTGAATGGGATCGGTCCCGCTGGGCGGAAGCTCAATGATGTCGTGCGGGTTGACGCCGCTTGGGAGCGGCAGGTCCAGTTCGCTGACACCGGTGACAAGGTCCGGGTCGCCATTATACACGGGCGTGTTCCAGGACGTTTGGTGGGTGTCGCCCGGCATTGGATTATTGTAGGCGTTTTGTTGCACTGTGACTTCACTTTGGAACGTCAATGTGCTGTTGGGCGCGAAATACGCGTTGTTGTTGGAGTGAACGCGACCGTCGATCGTCATAGCAGCGCCGTTCTCAATTTCCATGTCGAGGTTGTAGAAGATAGCGAACTGAAACACGGGAATCATTTGGACTTGCATGTCGCGCTGGACACCCGTCGTGAGATGCACGGGACGGTTGAAGCTGTAGGCGCGCGACACAATGCGATACGGCGTGATGATCGCGTTAAGGCCCGCGTTGGGGCCCGATGTAATTAGAGAAAAAGCGCTGGGGCCGTTGGTGGTCACCGTGATTTGGTTGTTGCCACCGCTCAGCGAGATAAAACGGTAGTCTACAAAGATTGAGCTGTCGTTAGAGGTGGGGAGTTGATTCGTCGAGATGTTGTTCAGCAAAGTTTGGGTGGGGACTGCTCCCGTCGCCCACACGTTGCTACGGATGGCGGCGAAGATTTTCTCAGCGCCCGCCTCGGCGACGTATTGTGCTCTGGTGAATTCCGCTTGCCGCCGCACGAGGCTTCCCTGGTTCTTGGCCCAAACCAACACGCTTGCCAGCATGAACGTGGCGATCGCTGAAAAGATGGCAACGGTCACCAGCGCGGAGCCTTCTCGGCCAGAGTTCGGTGTTTTCATACGGCTATCTCCCAACGGTTCTTGTCAGTTGCGTTTTTCTGCGGCAGCCCGCAGATTCAGTGTTTGCCGAAAGTCCTTCACGTTCGTGTCGAGCACGAACAGATTGATATCCACGAGGGTGCGCCCTTGGTTGGTGCTAAGAACTCCGCCACTGTAATTTTCCAGGCTGAAAGGGGCCGCGTTGGTGACGTTGTTGAGAAACATCTTCGAGCGCCCCGTGTTCAGAGTGGCACGGTAGAGTTGCCCCGATGAGTTGAGCCAATACCATATTTGCAGTGTATTTGTGCCGGACGGAACGGTGAGCGCCAACGCATTTCCTTGAAACGGCGTGCCCGTCGGAATGTCTGAAAATGACGAGCCGTCATAGGTTTGCACGGCCACGGACTGCGCTGATTTGATCTCCTTCACCATAAAGTTGACGGCTCGGACCCCGTTGTTGATATCGAATTGGCGGCTCACGGCGCTGGTCGCCTTCGCCGAGAAGACGTAGAGCGTGAGAACGGTGCCCATGACCAACGTGAAGATGCCCATCGCAAACAACATTTCCACGAGCTTGAACCCGGCGTTTGAGCGCCGCACGCGTTGCCTCCAGTTTGCCCGAGTCGTTCTCATTGATCTGGTGCGCGGATGTTGACGATCATGTTGGTGAACGGGCCGCGTCCGCGATATTTCCAGACGGTTGTACACGTGATCACCTTGTATTGGGGGTTGCTGGCGTTGGGCATGGCATCGATGCGCACGGTGTTCGTGGCGAGAAGCGAACCGCCTCCAGTGTAATCAAGAAGGTCGGCTGTGGTTGTAGGAAAGTTGTTCGAGATGACTTGATCGATAACCGGTGAAGCAGTTGGGTCCCAACTGGCATTCTGGATTTGTTCGCAACGTTCCTCGGCGACGTTGGCCGCCTCAAGGCTGAGCGACGCCCAAATCGCACGGTATCTCGCTTGGGTAAGCCCTGTCAGCACCGAACCAAAGACCAATGCAAAAATGGCAATGGCAATGAGCACTTCGGCAAGCGTCATGCCGCCATCCCGTGACAGAAACATCCGGTCGGCGATGGTGCTGGCCTTGCTCCATTTGGTGTGTGCGTTCGACATTCTCAACCCCTTTGGGGAACGGAAGTTATTGCAGCAATGCTTGTGCCGCCAAAGATGAACCAATCGAGTTCCCAGGAAACAGCGTCTCTTGTCCCCGCGCTTGAACCATCCAACCCGCATGGTTGCGAAAAGACTTATGCGATTTCCCAGTTATGGCTATGCACTTTACTCAAGTTGCCCCAACTGGTAGTGACGGTCGGCAGCGATGGGCGCATCGCCGCGGGGACCCAACGGCTGCGCTTGGCGCGAGCGCCGGGCAGCAAGGTGGTGCGCTGTCAGCACCCGAACGGGGACATCACGGTCCTGCGGGAGGCCCCGACGCGCGGAAAACGCCCGGAGGTACTGTTGCATTGCCCTGCCGCATGGCCGAGTGCAGGTTTGACTGCACAAAAAGTGCAGGTTTGATCGCACCACCACAGTCAAGGAGGGTCTGCCATCCAAAGATTCTTAAAGGTAGGAGGGACACTGTTGCGAGTGTCCCTCCCCGCCGTGATCCCATGCCCTCACCCATCAGGGGACCACTAACTTGCGCCGAACTACTTGGGCCCAAAATTCTGCGTCGGAGGTTTGGACGTTTGATCTTGATCCGTGCCTATCCCAAAACTCTTCATCACACTTCTTGGCTTTGCGTTATCCTTGGGCAGCCATTTATCGTTGGCGTACACCTCTCGGGGCGGGAGTCCACCGGAGTACCGCTCGTAGCCTGTCTGCGCCTCAGGACCAACGATGGTGGGCGTTAGAAAGATCAACAGATCGCGTTTGGTTTTACTGAGGCTCTTGCTGCGGAAAAACGCGCCGATTCCCGGAAGATCACCGAAGAGCGGCGCCTTCGTGTAAACCTCCGAAACATCCTGACGCATCAATCCTCCGATCGCCAGCGTGTTGCCACTCTTGATCAACACTGTCGTGGTGGCAGTGCGGGTATTGATAATGGGAATCTGAACGGAATTCCCAGTGCCACTCGTGAGGATTGCATTCTCGGAGGAACTGCTGGCTTCAGGGGTCACCTCCAACGTGACAAATTCGTTTTTGTTGATCCGCGGGACGACGGTCAGAATGATGCCGATGTCTTTGTAATCGAAACCGCTGATCTGAAACCCTCCCGTTTGCTGGCTGAAGGCGAACTGCGGAATGGGAAACTGCGTGGCGATGGCGATCTTCGCCTTGCCGTTGTCGGTGGTGACCACGCGCGGATTGGCCAGCAACTCGGTGTCCGTATCCTGTGACAAGTACGAGAAGACCAAACCGGCCCGACCGGCGTCCAGCAGGGCAACACCCGCCTTCCACGGCGAGAGCTGTGACCCGCCGGAAGGCTTCGCCCACTGGAACCCGGAAAGCGGCTTGTTGTTACTGTCAACGATTACTTTGGGGGGCTGTGTTGGATCCTCGTTAACGGCACTGCCACCAGCCACCACTTCGTGACTCAGAAGTGTTTCGCTCCAGTTAATCCCCAAATCCTTCCGGGGATTTCTGGTCGTCTCGACGAACTTGGCCTCGATCATCACCTGCGGGGTCTGGGTGTCCAACACGTCGAACAGCGGCATCAGCTTCGCCAGATTCGATGGGGTATCGGAGATGATCAGTGTATTGCTTCGCACATCGACCTGCATCTTTCCTTGCTTGGTCAGCACCGGCTCGATCGTCTTCTTTACATCCTCGGCCTTCGCATAATTCAGCGTGCGGAACCGGACTTCCACGGGCTCCGCTTCAACTGACTCCCGGGATTTCACTCGGACAACGTTCTTGTCCTTGATGTACGCATAACCCTTCGACTCGACAACCAACCGCATCGCGTCCTCATAAGAGACGTTTTCCAAGTGGACCGTCACTTTGCCGGTGACTTCGTCGCCCAAGATCAGATTGATCCCGGCTTTTGCGGCCAGTGTGCGAAGCACGCTCTGAATGTCCGCCTCGTTGTAATCGATCATGATCGGCTCGGTTGTCGCATCCGCAGGTTTGACTTCGGGCTTCGCAGCAGGCGCGGCATCGGTGGACGATTTGGGTGACGCCGATACTGGCTGGGAAGCGACCGCCACCCGCGTAGCGGAGGGGGAGGAATTCGTGGCTGTGTCATCCGCCCGAGTGAACACGGGGGAAATCACGGCAAAGCAGACGCAGATAAGCACCGCAGAAAGTCGTTTCTTCATGGCTAACCTCTCGGGTAAACAAGTTGCGATCATGTCGCGATACGAAATAGCATCAATCAGGCCACTGGCTGATTATGGCTGTGCCGCTGGCGGTTTCTGCGAGTTCATCCGCAACTCCACCCTTTGACCGCCCGCTTCGAGCACAACACGATCCCGCGTAATCTCCACCGCTGTGACCTGGATCTCGCCATTCCCAGCGTTGAGAGTGACAGTTTTGTTCAGTGTCAGAAGCTTGTCGTTAACAACCGCAGAAGGATTCGTCGGTTGATAAAGGATGCCCGACAAGTGAAACACAAGCGCCGCCGCTGGAATCGTTTTGGCGTCTGCTGTGGTCGCCCCTGCCTTGGCGAAGGGGTCACGCTGCTTGACCGGATCGTAGCGGGATTGCTGCAAGTCTGGATTGAATCCGACCTTGGGCGTCGTCGCCGCACCAGCGCTGGCGCAAATCCACAGCCAGATCACGAGGAAAAGCAAGGATTGAACAAACGCCATGATCCCCACGATCTGGAGTCTGGAAGGCCACGTGCTAGCCGGCGACGATTGCTTTGCTTCCTGTCCCTCCGTGAGGACAAACGCCGGCGAGGACCATGTCCGCGCCTCGCGGTCGTGGTGACGCCAAGAATCGACGCGGGTATTGGCGACAGGTAGAATTTCCACTCCCACTCTCATGACGTTTTTTTCTCCGTTTTCGTTTTACCCGCGGCCTTGTGCGAGTCCGGGTCGGGCCGGACCAGAAAGGCCAGTTCGAGCGTCGCTCGACGAGGACCGCTGCCATCCGCAGGAGAGATTCCTAGGGAGCGAATCTCGGCTGTCGGGAACTTGTTCTCAAAATCCTGGAGGAACACTCCGAGTTGGTCGTAACCCGCCTCGATCTCGATTTGCGCTGTGAAAACGCCGTAACTGGACTGTAACTCGTGCTGCGCTTTGCTCCCCGGCCGCATCGCCAGGACGCGAACCGGGTGCTGCTCCGCCAGCAGACTGATCTGACGCACGACCCACGTGAACGGATCTCCCGAAATCATCGTCTCTTGCTGGGCTTCGACGAAAGACGCCACCTGCGCACGCACCTGCTGGTTCTGGATTGCCTGCTTCGCGTTACGTTCCGCTTCCTCAACCTGCCGTTTCAGATCCCTAATGCGCTGACTGCTGGCCGACCAGGTCGAGAATTGTCGGGCAGTGTAAAAATTTCCCACGACCGCCACGCCGATCGGCGTCAGAATCAAGACGAGGATGACCTTTTGCAGTTTCTCTTTTGGGATGGCGCGCAGAAAGTTCAATTGAGCTCCTTATACTGGCATTCGATGACAAACTGAGCTGTGGGAACCGTTGGTGCCCCTTCGCTCGTGGAAACAGGTGATGGCGCAATGGAACGCAGTTGGATTTGTTTGACCCGCTCGTTGAACGCCGCATTGCTGCGCAGAGTCTGAATCAACGTGTCCACCTCGAGTTCGGGTCGATTGCTCATGGCTTTGCCTTCGAGTTGCAGGTTCAAATGGGAAACGGCCTTCGCCACTGCCACACGTCGCGGCTTATCCTTGTCGGCATCGGCACTGCCGGCCGTGTCAGCGTTCCCCGCATCGCGCACCTCCAGCGCGAGAGTAAACGTGATGCGCGTGAGCTGAACGGAATCCGGTACCAGGTCTTTGATCAGCGCGAGTTGATGCGCATACAAAGGTCTCGAATGATTGATGGCAATGATGTCATCAGCCATTGATTTCGCCGACCGGAAATCTGCCGTCCCGCCGACTGCTTCTGCGGCGACGCTGGAATCCCAGCGCGCCTGCAACAAGTTGGCTTCCGTTTTTTTCTGGCCGGCAACCACGTAAAGCACCGATCCGCTCATCACGACCAGAGTGAGGATGGAGGCACAAATGGCCACAGCGGTCTTTAGTGGATCGCGCGCGTTGGCTTGTTCAGCCAGTTGTTCTTCGGCCAGAAGATTCAGAGTGATCGCTGTCACAGTCGCTCCCCCGCTGACTCCTAAGCCCTTGTTGCCGCCGCCCCGACGGCTGCGGCGAGGCTGGGCGCGATTGCGAGCAGCTTGGGACCTTCACCGTTAAAATGACTTGTTTGAAAACTTTGCACGGGATTCCAACTCTCGATGCGCAAACCAACTTCCTCGCTGAGGAACTCCAGCATCCTGGGAGCGCAGGCGGACCCACCGCAGGCGAACGCCTTGCTCACGTGGCACTCCTGCTGGCGCTCAAAAAAATCGATCGAGGAACGCAGCTCTTTGGCCAGCGGCAGAATTGCCCTCTTCACCAAAGGTTGAACAGGATCAGACATTTTAATCTTCTCCTCTTCTGCCGCATCGGCCTGCATCGTCAAGCTCTGCGCGATGTACTCGCTGACTTGCGCGCCGCCGAAATGCATGATGCGCGTCATCTGGGGTTGACCGTGTCGCAAGAAATTGATGCTGGTCGAACGCGCGCCCATGTCAACCAAAAGCACAACATCCTTCTCACAGATTCCGGGATTGCCGACCTGAAAAGCGTTAATGACTGAAACGGCTGCGAGTTCGATCACTTCCGGCCGAATCCTGGCGGCCAGCAACGCGTCGCGATACCAGCGCACCTCTTCCTTGTTCGCGCCGCCGACCAGAACCTTCATTGTGGGCGATTTTGTGTTCTTCCCGTTCCCCGATGGCTCGGCCAGCTCCACAGCATCAAGATAGTAATCGGAAAAATCGCGGCGCAGATATCGCGCGCTGTTCAACTTGAGGACCCTCTTGATTTCCTCCAAAGGCATGCGCGGGAATTCGGTTTCACAGACCATCGCGGAGCTGCAGCTAATCGCCACGCCCACCCGCCTCTCCTGAAACTTTAACTGATTCATCAATTGCTGGAGTTCTGCCGCAAGCTGCTGCTCCGCGCCTCGCTCGCCAATGGTGGCGGACGACTGCATCACCGCATAGTCCACCAGCTCGAGCGCATCCCCTTTTCTGCGCAAAATGGCAGCTTTGATCTGGCTGGCCCCTAGATCCAGCCCGATGGCGGCATCGCGTTTGTTCTGTTTATTGTGCGTTAAAAACATGTTTTCTCCTGGATATATTAGCACTTCATATGCCACTGGCTCCGTTGTCCGCTGTTCCCCGACAGCGGCTGCTAACAGTCGAAATTCTCCAAGAGCAGGAGATTAATATGGTCCCCAGTCAATCGTGACGCCGGCAAGCGCCGTTTTGGTGGCTGCGGAAATCATGATTTGCGTAGGCCCGATTGTTCGCAAATCGTAAGGATTTCCGATGACATCATTCGGATTGATCGTGCCGGTTTTGGTGTAAGAAGCAGCCGCAACCAAGTCAACGCCGTTGCCGTCTGCCTGACCGGTTTCCAACGCCCACGCATTGATGGCGGCGTCTATAATACGAACGTCGTTAACAATCCGTTTGCCCTGAGACTGCTTGCGGACTTTGATAAAGCTGGGAACCGCCAGCGCGGCAAGCAACCCGATCAATGCAACGATAATCATAATTTCCACCAGGGTGAACGCCTGCCGTTTCTGGCACCGCCACAAGCCTTTCATCTCTTTCACCTCCTTTTCATTAAAGTCATCGCTTAGGTTTCCCTGCGAGAGAGGCAGGAGGGGCTTCCCTCCCGCCTCTTCCTCACTTGCTAGGAGCGCTTTTGCACTCGATTGAACAACGGAGTTTAATACGGACCCCAGTCGATACCGACGTTTGCCAGAGCGGTCTTCGTCGTCGCTGCGATCACAACTTGGCTCGCGCCTACGCCATTCCCGTAACCGTATTGAGCACCGAGCAGGTCGGTGCTCTTCCAAGTCCTCTTCAGGTACGATTGGGCGGAGGTCGTGTTGATTGTCGCGCCGTCCGTCTGACCCGTTTCGAGCGCCCACTGGTCAATCGCGGCGTCTTGCTGACGCGCGTCGTTGACAATACGGCGGCCCTGAGACTGTTTACGGGCCTTGACAAAGCCTGGAACAGCCAACGCAGCGAGCAGCCCGATGATGGCAACCACGATCATGATTTCAACCAGGGTGAACGCCTGTCGTTTCTGGCACCGCCACAAGCCTTTCATCTCTTTCACCTCTTTTCCATTAAAGTCATCGCTTAGGCTTCCTCGCGAGAGAGGCAGCCCAAATTGTCGGGGCTGCCTCTTCCTCACTTGCTGTGAGCGCTTGTGCGCTCGGTTCAACATCGGGTCTTAGTAAGGACCCCAGTCAATACCGACGTTTGCCAGAGCGGTCTTCGTCGTCCCTGCGATCTGAACCTGCTGCGTGCCCACGGTGCCGATCGTGTATGCAGTGCCGAGCAGGTCGCTGGTCTTCCAAGCCGTCTTCATGTACGAGGCGGCGGAGGTCGTGTTGACCGCCGAGCCGTCCGTCTGACCCGTTTCGAGCGCCCACTGATCAATCGCGGCGTCCATTTGGCGCGCGTCGTTGATAATGCGGCGGCCCTGAGACTGTTTACGAGCCTTGACGAAGCCCGGGACTGCCAATGCAGCGAGCAGCCCGATGATGGCAACCACGATCATGATTTCAACCAAGGTGAATGCTGCCTTGTTATTGCGAATCCTGTTGATCATTCTCAATCACCTCCCTCCGGTGTAACTTCTTGTTTCCACGGGCAGACGCTAACAGCAGACCAGATGCCAAAACAAAAACCAGCTTCAAACTGGCCTGAAATCAGCAGCCAGCGTGACGTGAGGCACTCATTTCGTTGGTAGAATTGAGGGATCAATCAGTTTTGCGATTGAGTTTGGGACGTACAAAAACGGAGCGATCCTGGACGCAAAAGGCCATCCTGCAAGCACAGTTCTGCCCATAAACAACGCCTTGAGTTTAGCAGGCCGTTAGAAAAGGCGCCCGCTGAGGTCAGCGGGCCTACAAGACCTGCAGATTTCTTCGGAAACTTGTAGGCCGAGTGACCTCACGCGGCGGGGTTTTGGGGTTTTTCAACAGCCTGCTAGCGTCGCAATTCGGGAAACGCCGGAGAGAACCCGTCGCGGTGGGGGCGTTCTGAAAAGGCAGCGGCGATGACGAAACCTTTCGCATCCACCGTCCGCGGCTAATCAGTCGCCACCAAGGTTCGACGCATTCGGAGAGAGTTTTCGATACAATGTCGCCATGCTGACACCCAACATTTTGGCGGCTTTGTCCTTGTCGCCGCCAGCGGCCTGAATCGCTTGCTCGATGTATCGAACCTCTTGTTCGTGCACAAAGTCCTTCAGCGGCATCTGGGTGAAATCCTGGACCGCTTGAGCCGCGCCTGCGGTCTTTTCGGCCGCCGCGCTGTCTGCAAAAGTGGTTGCTGCTTGCGGCAGAGTAATGCCTGGCGACTTGCCAACCGCCTCCAGTATCCGTTCGGGAAGATCTTTGATGGTAATGACTCCGCCATCACACAAAGCGCAGGCGCGCTCCATCGCGTTCTGCAGTTCACGCACATTGCCAGGCCAGCTATACGACTTTAATGCTGCCATCACGTCGTCAGGGAGGGTTGGCGGAGGTGTTCCCAAGCGTTGGGCGATGATCTGCGCGAAATGATGGATCAGGAGTGGAATGTCCTCCACCTTTTCGCGCAATGGCGGCAACTGGATGGGAATCACGCTGATCCGGTAGTAGAGATCTTCCCGAAATGCCTTTTCTTTAAGCTTAGCCTGCAGCGGCTCATTGGTCGCCGCCACCACGCGCACGTCGACTTTGATCATCTCCGTATCGCCGACGCGCCTCAGTTCCTTGTCCTGCAAAAACCGCAGAAGCTTGCTTTGCAGACCCAGGGCCATCGAGCCGATTTCATCCAGAAAGATCGTGCCGCCATCGGCGTGTTGAAACAGTCCCACCTTGTCGAAAGCCGCACCTGTGAAAGCGCCCTTGCGGTGACCGAACAACTCCGACTCCAGCAGATGCTCGGGCAGCGCTACGCAACTGACCGCCACAAACGGCATCGCGGCCCGTCGGCTGTTGTAATGCAGCGCTTTGGCAACCAGTTCCTTGCCCGTGCCGCTCTCGCCGAGAATGAGAACGGTGGAGTCAGTGTTGGCGACTCGTTCGATCATGCGATAGACGGTTTCCATCCGCGGACCGGCGCCGACGATGTTTTCGAACCGGAACTTTTCGCGGAGCTGGTTCTTGAGTTCGGCATTTTCCTGCAACGCGTGAACTGCCTTCTGATGAAAGAGCGCGGTCTCGACGCGTTTGACCAGTTCATCATTCCGAAATGGTTTCTCGATGAAGTCCTCGGCGCCCGCGCGCAACGCCTGGATGGCTCGCTCCTTGGTGGCGTTGGCAGTAATCATCAGAACGGGAATCGAGCGATTGAAGTCCTTGGTTTTACGAAGCAGTGTCAGCCCGCTCGACTTCCCCTCGGGCATTTCGATATCAGCCAGGACGAGATCGGGTGATTGCTGTTTGACCAGGTCGAAGGCGCGCTCGGCATTGCTGGCGGTGATCACCTCATGGTGTTGCTCTTTCAGCACTTCATAAAGCACAGACACCATGCTTGGTTCGTCATCAACCACTAGAATTTTTGCCATAATCTGAGTCCCAACAAGGTCAAACGTTCCGAGCCCGGGGTGTGGCCTCGCAACCCACTGGACGTTAACAAGAGCGCCAGCGTGGTGTCAAGCGATGCGCCGCTGCCGGAGGAGGCGGACGCGAGCCTAGAATTGGACGATCTGATTGAGCCTGAAGATCGGCAGGAACATGCAGACCACAATGCTGCCGACCACTACGCCCAGAAAAACGATGAGCAGCGGCTCGATCAACGAGGTCAAGGCCGACAGGGTCGCCTCGATCTCTTCATCGTAAAAGTCGGAAATCTTCTCCAGCATTACGTCGACCTTGCCGGTCTGCTCGCCTGCAGAGACCATGTGCACCAGCATCGGCGGAAAGATCTTGTGCTGTCCCAAGGCCAGCGCGAGGTTGTCCCCTCGCTCGATGCTGGCGGCGGTCTCCTCGACGGCATGTTCGACCAGCATGTTCCCAGCGGACTGACCGACGATCCGCAGTGTCTCGAGAATGGGCACACCGCTCCGCAAGAGCGCGGCAAACGTGCGGGCGAATCTCGACAGCGCAACCTTGTGGATCAATTTGCCAAACACCGGCAGGCGCAGTTTCGTGCGATCCCACAGTTCCGCGCCGCACTTCGTCCGTTTCAGCTTCACGACGCTGAAGACCATGAACGCAATCGCTCCCGCGACGAGCAGGAAATAGGCGCGAAGAATCTCGCTGATGCGGATCAAGACCTGTGTCGGGCCCGGCAGGTTGGCTCCGAAATCTTTGTAGATGTCCGCGAAAATCGGAATGACCTTGATGGTCAGGAACAGGGCGATGGAGAGCGCGATCACGCAGACAATCGTCGGATAAGACATGGCCGATTTGACCTTCTTCTTGAGTCGTGCGGTCGCTTCCAGATAGGTGGCGAGTCGATCCAGGATCTCAGCCAGCAACCCGCCCGTTTCCCCCGCTTCGACCATGCTGACGTAAAGTTTGGTGAAAACTTTGGGGTGGCCGGCCAACGCTTGGGAAAACGCATCTCCCTGCTCGACCCGTTCCGTGACTTGCCCCAACACCGGCTTGAACGTTTTGCTGTCGGTCTGCTCCTCCAAGGCGTTCATCGACTGCACGAGTGGCAAACCCGCATCCATCATCGTCGCCAACTGCCGAGTAAACACAACCAAATCCTGCGGCTTGACCCTGCCCTGACGCCGCTTGGCTCGTGCCTTGCGTCCGGCCAATGGATTCAGCGAGGTCACCAGCAGGTTGCGGTTAACCAACAGGGCGGCGGCACCCTGCTGGTCAATCGCCTCAATCTTTCCGCGCACGGGTTTCCCTGAAGGATCTCGCGCCTGGTAATGAAACGTCAGCATAAAGTCGTGTCCTGGTGCTCGGGTTCCACTCCTGTCCCGCTGTATTTAGCAGCAAATATGCCATTGCAATTCTCGGTTCACCCTCCCGTCAAGTGTTCCTGCTTACGCGCCACAGTATTCATGGGGAAATAAACACTTGGCGGCGTCCAGACCGGCGGAAGGAAACTATCGTGGTGCGCACATTCACAGTTGTGCCGTCCAACTTTGAACGCCTGATGCACGGATTTGCGTTATCCTGGCCGGTTTAACCGTTGGAGCGCCCCGCCACAACGCACGGTGACCATGGTCAGAGCTAGTTCAACAAATGGCGTCAGAGCGCGTTTGGAAAGTGCCGTAGGGCAAGCTTCCAACTTGCCGAAGTCGTAGAGCGGGCCTCGCGCCACCGCCGAAGCTATGGCGCGCAGGCGGACACCCTGCTCGAAATAGACGAATCAAACGGGCTGGAAGCCCGTCCCGCCGTGGCGGGACGAGGCAAGCCAGTCGGCGCCGACGCGCTAGCCTGACCTGTTCATGAACCACCTGAAACGTCCGGCAACCCCTCATCCTTCGACAGACTCAGGACAGGCTCTTAATCCTCTCCCCGTCAACCCCGAAAGCTTTCGGGGCAAGGCGGGGCGAGGAGATCTCCCCTCTCCATTCCCAAGGGAGAGGGCCTGCCCGCCGAAGCCTCGGCGCAGGCGGGTCAGGGTGAGGGTTCGAGCAGTGACACGCTGTGGGTTGTTTAAGCGCATCGTGAATAATCCGGGCTAGAGCCGCTATGGCGACGGCGCGAGGCTCGCCCTGCCAACGGCGGCGTGCCCAAACCACCTTCAAAACACGCTCTCAGAAATGTCAACGGCCGGACGCAGCGGCTGCCGAAGATGCAGCAGATCGTTGCGCCGTTTTCCACCAACCTTTGACGGCCGGAGAAATCTCCCCGTGCCTGCGCACGTAGTCGATCACGGCCTGGCGCGTCTGGAAATCGTATTCGACCAACTCCGCCCCCGGGCTATCCGCAATCTCGCGCAGTCTCTTCCACCGCAGGCCGCCGCTCGCCAGATCGTAACTGTTGAATGCGACGGCCAGCCTCCGACCCTCTTCCAGCGGTGTCCCATCGGCCCGCTGCAAGGAAACGATCCGCATCCCCTCCTCGGCGGCGGGATCCAAGGTGCACCTCAAGCCCCACACACCGCGAAACTCGCGCTTCTCGTACGCGCTCGCGTTCTCCTCAAGGATCTCCTTTAACTGGGCCGTTGTAAGCTGCAAAACGCCGATCGTGTTTTCGTAAGGCACGACTCTCCAGACATCGCCGACGGTAATCGCGCCTTTCCTGATCGTCGCGCGCTGCTCCAAAATCCCATGAACAATCGCATCGACTTTCACACCCCGGCCTTGCAAGGCTTCGGCAATCGCCTCGAAAACCAAATCATGGATCGGCGTTTCACGTCGGGGAGCGCCTCGTAGTTCAAAATCTCCTCTGGCCTCACCGATCACTGTCGAGAGAGTTTTCTGTGCCTGGTCGAGTTCCTTGCGGAGTGATTTCACAAGCCCGCCATCCAACGGCACCCGCTCATCCATAAGTATTGTCTTGGATGAGCGCCGCGTTACCCGGCCTTTCGCCGTGTCAAACACAAGATCGACGCGCCCGAGATGGATCCCCAAATAATCCGCCTGACAATACAAGACGTTGCTCACCTTGAACTCGGGAAAATCCCGATGCGAATGACCGCCAATGATGACATCCAACTCGGGAAAATTGCGGGCTATCCCGTTGACTTGGTTCGCATGATCATCGCCCCCCTCGCGATACCCCTGGTGACACACCAGCACCAGCACTTGCGCCCCTGCCCGCTTCACTTTGGGAATGATTTCCCGCAGAGTCTCGACCGAATCCACAAACTTCAGTCCATCGATCAGCCGGGGCCGACTCCAGTTGGGAATCCCCGGCGTGTTGAGCCCGATGACGCCGACTTTGACTCCATCCACTTCGCGGAGAACGTAAGCTTGCCGACGAGCGAGGATTCGCGCAGCCGCACCTGCCACGGCGGAATTCGAGGAAGCCGCCTGAAGATTCGCATTCAAGATCGGCATCTGGGCGCGCTCGGCACACGCAGCCAGCTTGTCCAGTCCCCAGTCAAACTCGTGATTGCCCCACACCCAGGCATCGTACCGAAGCTCGTTGAGAGCTTTGACCATTACTTGCCCGTCAGACAGATAACTCACAGCCGCGCCTTGAATCGTGTCGCCCGCATCCAGCAGCAGCACGTTCTTCTCCGCAGCGCGCACCTGTCGAATCACAGTCGCACAGCGGGCGATGCCCCCCAGATTGGTTTGCCCGTTGTAATTCTCAGTCGGCAACACGTTCCCATGCAAATCGCAGGTGTGCAGAATCGTGATGGGAACCTCGCGCGCCAAGAGGCAGGGCGCAACGGATACAAACAGACCAAGAACGATCCGCCGGGCTGCAAGTGTCAGCATACGCATACCGGATGGACTCTACCTGATCGATTGGGAGAGTCGAGCCAAATGAACTTTCATCGCCGCGACAATTGCGCGGATCTGGGCACTACCACCAACATGGTCCATAGCCGACGGAGTGGTTGTAGCCGCGAGCCTGCTCGCGGCCTTTGCGATAGCCGATGAGGTACAACTTGCCCCGAAGGCTTTCGGGGCTACAATCCGCTGGCAGTGACAAGAGGTTCCTTGAACTCCCACTGCGACAACTTCGCCGTGGTGGGTGAACTTCGAGTCGCAAACGGGGCTTGCGCCAGCGTAACCTTCACACTTTTCTGCCGGCGGTAATCCCTGATCGAAATCCGCCAATCTGCTTTCATGAACCCAGCCCGAATGCTTTCGGGGCCAGCTTAATGAAAGGACGTACAAAAATCACTCGTGCACGATGCCGTGCACAGTGTTGAGGCTGATAATGCTGTCAGGTGAAACAATCAGCCACGTGAAACGCTTGCCTCGTTTCACGATGCTTGCCTCGTTTCACGAGGTTTCACGGCTTGCCCGCCCTGCTGCTTCTTGCTACACTGCACGGCATGAACCGCCTGCTCTTTGGCGATAACCTGAAGTGGCTGCGGGACAGAAATATCTTCCCAGACAGCAGCGTTGATCTCGTGTATCTCGACCCGCCGTTCAACTCGAACGCCACCTACAACGTCCTGTTCAAGGAAGCATCGGGCGAAGCGAGCCAGGCCCAGTTCCACGCCTCCACCGACACGTGGGAATGGACGGCGGACGTGGACGCCACCTACGCCGAGTTCGTGGACAACTGCCCCAACGCCAGCGTCGTCGAACTGGTCGAGGCGCTGAAGAAGTTCCTCAAGACCTCGCCGATGATGGCCTACCTCGCAATGATGGCCCCGCGCCTCGTCGAACTGCACCGCGTCCTCAAACCGACCGGCTCGCTCTACCTCCACTGCGACCCCACCGCCAGTCATTACCTGCGTTTGATCCTCGACAGCATTTTCGCCGCAAAGAACTTTCGGAACGAGATCATCTGGAAGCGCGCCAACGCGCACAACGACCCAAAGAAATTTGGCCGCATCTCGGACTCGATTTTCTACTACGGCAAGAGCGACGAGGTTGTTTGGAATCCGCAGCACACACAGTATCGGGAGGGCTACTACGAAAGCCACTTTAAGCTGGATAAGGATGGCCGTTACTTTCGTACTGTGCCGTTAGACGCTCCGCGCCATGGCTCAGGCTCCCCGGCACTTCTTTACGAGTGGCATGGCAAGAAACCCGCGGCATCGCGTACTTGGGCAGTTCGGCGCGAAATCATGGAGCAATACGAACGCGAAGGATGCATCTGCTACACGAAGACAGGCACCCCGACACTTTTACAATATGCAGATGAAATGCCCGGCGTTCCGTTACAAAACATTTGGACAGACATTCCTCCGGTGAACCCGCAGGCAAAGGAGCGCTTAGGGTATCCGACTCAAAAGCCTGTTGCGCTGCTGGAACGGATTCTCTTGGCATCCACAAATCCAGGCGACCTTGTTCTCGACCCGTTCTGTGGATGCGGGACGACGGTGCACGCAGCGCAGAAGTTGGGCCGGCAATGGATTGGTATCGACATCACCTACCTTGCCATCAACCTTATCAAGCGGCGGCTGCGCGATGCGTTCGGCGAAGACGCGCAGTTCGAGGAGTTGGGCAACCCGACAGACATCGGCGGGGCGCGGCGGTTAGCGGAGCAAGACAAGTTCCAATTCCAGCATTGGGCGCTGTCACTGGTCGGCGCGCGTCCGTTGCGCGAAGGCGATGGCAAAGGCGCGGATCGCGGCGTGGACGGCCTGCTGTATTTCTACGAAGGAAAAGATGACCGCGCAAAGCTTATCGTGCAGGTGAAGGGCGGCGGAAACGTTTCGGCCAAAGACATCCGCGACTTGCTCGGCACGGTCGAGAATCAGAAGGCGATGGGCGGCGTCCTCATCACATTGGAAGCGCCCACCAAACCGATGGTCAGGGAATCCATCGGAGCCGGTCGCTACAAGACGAAGCTTTACCAAAAGGAATACCCAAAGATTCAAATCCTCACCGTCGAAGGTATTCTCAACGGCACCGAACGCCTCGAAGCCCCACCCCAAGCCAACCCGTTTGCTAAGGCCGAACGCGAGGCAAAGCAACAGAAGCAAGAGGAGATGCTGTAGCTAAGATGGAGTTCTTCGAAGCGAAAGATGTTCAAGCGGCAGTGCAACTTGCGACCAAGTTCCAGAGAGAAGGCAGGTACGACTGGTTTCGAGGTCAGAGGCAGGATTGGCCGCTCGACCCCGCTTTAGCGCGCCTGGCTGACCGGCCCGAAGAATTGCGAGAAGCGGAAAAACGACTCGAACGTTTTTATCTGTGGCTAAAGAAGACACCCGGCTTGAAGGAGTTGCTTAGAGATCCCGACGCATTTTGCGCTGTCGCGCAACATTATGGCATTCCAACGTTGTATCTGGATTTCACAACAGATCCCGGCATCGCTGGTTTCTTTGCCGCCGAAAACGCGACTCGGAACGCCAAAGCGAGAGGCTGCATCTACTGCCTGAATTCCCAGGAACTGATAAACGACTGGAACGAAATCCGGGAGTGCATAAAACGGCTTCCTGAATTGGGCCTCGTCAAGACAGACGTTCCGAACCTCATGCGCTTAGAAGCACAAAAGGGCGTGTTTCTTCATTGCCCCGGGAATTGGGAGCGATGGAGTCCATCCAGGCCATGCCGGATTTATTTCCCGCAGACGCGGCGGCCATCATTTCCAACAAGAAATCATGTTTACCCAAACCGGAAGAGCCAACTCGAACTTCTTCTCGATCAGTTCTTCATGGCCGATGGCTTTGCGGGCTGGGAAGAAACAGTGCGGAAGGTAATTCCGGAAGCTCATGTATTCCGCATTGAAACCCCCGCCAAAGGTTACGATCCAAAATTTTTCGTGGATGGGCAATTGCCAATTGTGCGCGGCTGGCAACAAAGAACTCTCAGGAAGTGGAACATATACGTGCGGGAATCATTGAAGACGACGCCCCGCGAACTGGTAGAATTGGACGTTAAGCTGCGCTCCGATCCTGCCACATTGCGCGAGCATGTGAAGTACGGAGTCTTGCGCGCCCTACAGCACGACCGAGAACTCAGGAAGAGGGTCGTCCGTTGGGTTGTTCGTCCTGAAACACGGCTACCGCAGCGATTCGACCGAGCGCTAGACTGGCTTTGGAACGGTCTGCGTTTGCTCCCCTACACAGATGACGAAATTGCGGAGGGTATAGCTTTGTGCTTCGCCTTGCATCGCGTCGGATATGGCAAACGTGATTGCGACGCCGAAGAGAACAAACGCCTCGCTAGTCTGTGTCTAGCCGACCCTCAGTGGGTTGAAATGAGTTCATGGGAGGGTAGCTATTCTCGTGGTTTCGTATCCTCACCGGACTTGCTCAGTGCAATGCGGTCCGACATTCGTGTGTGGTTGCGACCCAAATACAAAACGTATACTAATCGAGCTGCGTACATGTTGGCTGTTTGTTTTACGCCAAACCATCTGTTTCTTTACCGGAAGTTCGCCCACCTGTTCGCGACTCAAATTGCGGCTACGCAAGTCATGAATTGCGATTGCCGAGTTGCCTATTTCTGTCCTGCAAGTTTAGACAAGTTCGGTCTCCCCTAAATCATCGCGCCCTCTTTCCCTGCGCTGCAAGAACATTCGTAAGTGCCTGATAAGAGACCAGGGTCAACTCGCCACTCGCGACAAACGGCGGAGAATTGAGGCAACCGTGGGTTGTCGTTCAACTGAAATAAATCTGGCTTGGGTTTCTCGGCAACATTCAGGGAGTCTCCAGGGTGGCGTCTGATTATTCTTCATTCTGACCTGGCGCGCCAACACAACCGGCAATCCTCGTTGCTGAAGATCCGCCCACCTGGTTTCATCGGTAACTTGGTTGTAAAAAGACTTGCCCCATAAGTAGCGGTCCTTGTCTCGAAGGCAATAGCGTGCCGGGGTTGCTCGGACTACCTGATTCTTGAATTCAAGGTAGGCGTCCCACAATCGGTCGGTGAATCTGCGACTGGCCCACTCTTTAAACCTTCTAAGCTGGCCACAGACCCGCGCGTCATACACGGTGAAGTCCTCGGGATATAGGATTGTAAGAATCGCGGTGGCCGTGGGTAACGAAAAGCCCCAATCGCGCATGAGCACTCGAAGCCTTTCCTTCGGAGTTGGACTCTGCATTAGCGCCGACACCAAACACGCAACGCTCTCAGGATATGTCTGCCCTCGCACCCGTTGAAGGCGCTTCACATGCATATTCTTCGCACGATTCGCCTTCCAAATCAGGATGCAGTGAAAATCAAATAGTGAGAGTTCGCCGGTGTCTCTAAACCGATCCACCACCTCACCCAACAGGTAGGTTTCTAAGTGATAGTATTTGCGGTAGTCCATGCGTCGCGCCTGACGTCTGAGGTGAGCCACGAGCACCCGCCAGGGCGCTCGTTGGCTCGACCGAGTTGTTGGACTCAAAATCACCTCTTGGGCCTCTTGAATATCATCTCGTACTTGGCCGTTGTTGCGTACTCGCTGCCGGATGTAGCTCGCCGTGCAAAGACCAGCTCCCAACCTTCTTCTCCGAGGGTGTTGATCGTGCTTGCGAGTTCCATATCCGAAGGCGCTTCGATTCGATATTCCCACCTTTCGACTGGCTTGAACATGCTGAGGAGAGGAAATCCGAGCGCGACCAAAAGGAGAATAATAAGTATCCAGCCCTGACCATAGGAAATGCCACGTTTTAAAGGAGGAGCGCTGGCGATCGATGCGTTTGGTGATGCTGGTCGCGCCAGCGGGAGTGAAGCAAGCGCGGGTGGTGGGATACTGGTCAGTTGCCTTGTGCCGGGGTCAGGGATTTGTATCTGCTTGGCGCAAACCGGACAAGCGACCATCCGACCCGCGCCTTCTCGGTCCACAGACAAGCTTCCTCCACATTCAGGACAGTTGAACGTGATGTCTGCCATTTGATCCTCCCAAAGTCCAACTTAGGTTTACACGGCCTAATAGCCGTGTATTAAAGCCCCTTCTGTAAGGGGATTGTCTTGTCTTTTTTGCTGAAAATCAAGAATTTCCGTGAGAACAGGTCAGCGTATTGGACAGGAAAAGAGGGCACGGAGCGTATTTGTTAACGGGTCACACGAGTCATAGCTTGTCACGGGCGTAGCGATTCCAGAGAGCTTGAGGTGGACACGCAATCCGCGAAATCCGTGTCATCCGTGGATGGTTGCCGTTCGTGGCTCACTTCAAATCGGCACGATGCAGTCGGCGGCGTTGTGGCTCCCTTCAGCGTCGGAATTCAAGTCTGTTCACTGTCTGCCAATTCAGCTATGATTTGACTGCGATGAAAGACGGAAGCCCTGAATCACCCTCCGGCATCCCCCGCATCGAGTGGAACTTCGACAACGTGCCGGATTCCGAACTCGTGGCGTGTTGCTGGTGGGAGTATGCGCGTGAGTCCGAATTCATCCGGATGGGCATGCAGCGGTGGCGCGCGGAACCGACGCCTCAAGTGCGGGCGCAGAACAGGCGGTTTTTTGAACGTCTTTTCCGCGATCCCTACATGTTTCTTGCCGAGTGCATTGACACCAGCTGCGTCCCTGAGGCTCTCTCCAAAGGCGATCCGAGAACTGCGAGCTTCCCGAACCCGTGGCAAACACTTTCGCAACCGGAGCGCACGACAAAAAGGGGTCAGTCCGCTTTTTATCACGAGGCTGGCTAGATCGGCACGATGCACTCGGCGGCGTTGTGTCTCGGCGACGCGGTTTGAGTTTTTTCTTCTCAGGACGCACGCGCACCACGGCTCGCATCAAATCATCAAAACGCGATTCATTTTTTGGTGACGGGATTTTGCTTCTTTTTCATGGTAGTAGTCTAGTTACGGGAAAGCCATTGTCCGGCCTTGAAATAACGCAATCGTTGGGCATACTCTGACCAATCACAGGAAAGATGCCGCCTCGCCCACTTAAATTTCCAGCCACCTTAGCGAGCGTCCTTCGGTTTATACTACCCGAAAAGAGACCCGAAGATCGCATGAAAATCTACCGAGAATTTGTGCGTGGCAGTCTTTGGATTTCCAAGGGCATAGCACCAACTGATGACGAGGTTGCCGATTGTATAAACAATATAACAGAGAAAAAATTCCAACGCGCGCACCAAGTAGAAAATCTTGCACCGTTTATGAAACTATTTCTTCAGGATTATGAGGCATACAATCGGAAGAAACGCGCACAGGCGGGTGCAGCGAAGCGGTGGAGAAAAAAAGCGTAAGATTTTTCTTGCAGCCCCTTAAAGAGGGGTTGTTTTGTATCAAGCATCGGCGAACTTGCGCCAAGCATCCACAAACCTGCTGCAAGCATCCCCAAATCTGCATTTAGCATCCGGGAACCTGCGTCAAGCATTTTCGAGCCTCTGAAAAGGCCAATAACCACAAAATTCGCTGTGATATTGTGGCATTGGGTTTTGAAAGTCCCATGCGCGGACAAAGCGATTTGCCGCCAAAGACCGCTGCCAGTAGGCAGCACCTTTCTCCGTCAAGGCTTTCAAGGTCCTGGCGGCATTTTTTATGAGGTGAAACATGAATAGGACAACAGTTCGAGGCGCAGCGCAAAGGAGTCGATTGCGTTAGCGAGTGCGCGCGTGAAATACAAACAACTCAACCACGGGAGGAAGCCATGACACGCACCGGCAAGATCGCCCGACTGCCCCGCGAAATCCGCGAACAACTCAACCGTCGCCTCAGCGACGGCGAAAAAGGCAAGAAGTTGCTCAGGTGGCTCAATTCGTTGCCGCCGGTGCAAGCCGCGTTGAAGGCCGAGTTCGGCGGACGGTCGATTAACGAACCCAACCTGACAGAATGGAAACAGGGCGGCTACCGGGACTGGCTGGACCAGCAGGAAGCCAAAGATTTGGTCCCGCTGTTGGCCGACGAGGCCGACGAACTCAACCCCGCGACCGGCCCGCGGCTCACCGACCAGATGGCGGTCTGGGTGGCCGCCCGCCTCATGGTCGGGGTTCGGCGGTTGGCTGTCGCCGACCTGGACGATGCAGCCAAATGGAAGCTGCTGCACGAAACGGCTGCCGACATCGTGGCGTTTCGCAAGGGCGATCACAGCGGCCAGCGCCTCAAGCTCGACCGCGAATTGCTCGAACTCGACCGGGAACGGCTCGCGCAGAAAGATCAGGAAATGAAACTGGAGAGACAAAAGTTCCATCAGCAGACAATCGAGGCAGTGACGAAGGCGGCGAGGGACCCGGCCACACAGGCGATTTTGGCGGGCGACGGCAACAACGACGAAAAGACCGAGGCGCTCGGGCGCGCCATCTTCGGCGATCTTTGGGACAAAACATGATCACCCCAGCCTTTCGCTCCCGGACAGGTCAGCGCGCATTCGAGGAAGATGTCTTTCAACATCGCATAATGGCGCTGGTCGCGCGACGACAGTACGGCAAGACGACCATCGGCGCGCGGATCGCGCTCTTGAAAATGATGAAGGTCAAGGAGCATACCGTCATCTTCGGGTCAGTCAAACTCGATCTCGGGCGCGAGATGGTCCGCAAAGAAGCCGCGCAGGTCCAGCACGGATTCGCCATCCTGGCGAACAAGCGGCTCCAGACAGTGGATGCGCAAACCGGGAAACCGCTGACGGCTCTCAAGCCGGATGATTTTGCGGAGCTGTACGAGGCGCTCCGGCTGGAGTTCCGGTATTACCATTCACGAGCCGCTTATTCGCGGACGAAGGTGGTGGCGCTCACCCCGGAGGCCGTGGGCGAGACTGGCGATCTGATCGTTGACGAATTTGAGCGGGTCAAGCGCGGCCGCGAAGTTTGGGAAGCGATCAAGCCGTTCATTTCCTCAAACCCGGAGTACCGGTGCCTTTTCACGCTCACGCCGCCTGCCGACGACACGCATATCAGTTTCGAGATGTTCGCGCCGCCGATCGGCGCGGAGTTGCCCGTCAATCCGGCCGGTAATCTCTACCTATCCGGTGATGGGATTTGGGTGCGCATGATCACCGCCTACGACGCAGCCGCCGACGGCGTGATGCTCTACGACGACGACACGGGCGCGCCGATCACGCCCGAAGAATCGCGCAGGCGGGATTACGACAAGGACGCGTGGGATAGGAACTACGGCTGCAAATTCCTGCTTGGCGGTACCAGCGCGTGCGGGTTCGCTCAACTCGATACGGCGCAGAAACGCGGCGTCGGCCACTGCCAATTTTTCAGCGTCACAAGCGATCTGGAATTCGACACCGCGCTCGCGTGGATCGCCAAACAGGCCGGGACAGGCCCGGCCGGGATTGGGTTCGACGTCGCAACGACTACGGAAGGCACGAGCAATCCATCGTCGCTGGCCGTCGTCGAACGCTCGGGCGTCGAATACATCGTCCGGGCCGTGCTCAATTGGAAGACATGGGACCCGGCCGTAGCCGAGGAACGCATCGAGCGCGCTGTTCGCGTTATTGCCGCCCGAAAAGAAGGCGGCCCGGCCCGTCGGCTCTGCGTGGATGCCACCAACGAACGATATTGGGCGCAGGGGCTACGCCGCAAACTCAGCGCGCTATTGCCGGTCGAGCTGGTAGTCGCCAGCGAAACCATCGAACGACCTGGCGAACCGGAACCAATGACGATGAAACAGTACCTCGGCGGCCAGCTCGTCGGCGAACTCGACGACAATCATCTCTGGCTGCCGCCCGAACGCTATTTCCGTGAGGACTGGCGTCTTGTTAAAAAAGAAAAGGGCCAGTTCGTCTGCAAGCCGGATGTTGACGGCAAACACGGTGATACTTTCGATGCCTCCAAGCTCGGCTTGCGCGCCCTCAATAGCGGAAACGGCGGACTGACCGATGCCGACGTCCGCGCGCTGCGCATACTGCCGGATGAACCCCAATTCTACGAGCCGTCCACAACAGGGGAGCTCTTCTGGTGAGTCCAAAATGAAACGCAAACTGTCGATCCCGGAATTGAGACTCGACGCGGATCGCGTCCGGGGACGGGCCATGGTCGGATGCTTGTTTTGCTGCGAGTGGAAATCATCAACGGCATCCGCAGCCGGGGAAGCCGCCCAGCCGGGCGCACCGACCGGATTAAGCCAAATTAAGGTAAATTAAACCAAATGAAACCGTGGATGAGTTGGAACAACTGTAACGGCGGCGCAACGGCGAAGTCGTTCCGCCACCGATCAGCATGGAGGTGTCGCATTGATGTTGCATCGCGCCCAAGGCTGTTTTTGCGAAACGAACCCATTTGCCCGGCTACGGAAGCAGCGTGCTGTGAACGACATAGCTGGCCGGAGTGGCCATGACATTTCGCCCGAATCAAACCCAATCAAACCAGATCAAACCAGATGAAAGCCAGGTCGTGGTACAGTGTGAAAGTTGTAGCGGCGGTTTGTCGCCCCGACCCCTCGACCTCTCCCAGAGTCGAGTATGACCGCCGACGGACGTAATTTCGGCGGCTCGTTCACCCGGAAAGCTTTCGGGGCAGGGAGCGCCGCTACAGCAAACCGTACCAGTACCCGGCCATACCAGCACATTTCTCGGATGGGCAACCGAGCCTTTCGAGCACTCGGGCGAGTCCGGGGATCGTCATGCGCTGCTCCCCGGCGAAAACGGTCACTTCTTGAGCGCGTCCGCGCGCGTCGTGATGGAGACTTTCATCTCCACTTTTTCATTCGGATTATCACGGGCGTCGCGCGGCACGTTCACGATCTTGTCCGCAACATCCATTCCTGCGATGACGTTTCCAAACACCGTGTAGCCACCGTTAAGGGAACCGTTGTCCTTCACGTTGATGAAGAACTGGCTGCCGCTCGACGCTTTCTTCGGGTTGATCTGGTCAGGAAGCCGCGCCGTGGCCACCGTGCCGCGCTTATGCTCGCGTTTGATTTCCGCTTCGACCGTGTACCCCGGCCCGCCAGAGCCGTGCGTGCTGCGATCAGAGTTCTTGCTGTTGGGATCGCCGCCCTGAATCATGAAACCGGGGATGACCCGGTGAAACGTGGTGCCGTTGTAGAAGCCATCCTTCGCCAGCTTCTTGAAATTCGCCACCGTCTTCGGCGCGTCCTTGTCGTAGAACTCGATCACAATCTTGCCGAACTTTGTTTGAATCAGCGCCACTTCGTTAGTATCCGCCGCCATCACACAGGCTCCTTTCAGTAAACTTAACGCTACCGATACTCTCACGATTGTTTTTAGCCACTTCATTATTTGATCCTCCGTATCTTACTTGCCGAATCCTATCTGAATCGCTAGTTTTTGGCAAATGGTTCCCGACAACCAACCTGACCACGCGCCCGATGCCCCGCAGATTGACCTGACCAGCGACGAGTACTTCATGGGCGAGGCGTTGCGGCAGGCGCGCCTTGCTTACGATGCCGATGAAGTGCCCGTCGGCGCGGTGATTGTCCGCGACGGCAAAATCATCGCCCGCGCCTTCAACCAGGTCGAACTGCTGAAGGATGCGACGGCGCACGCTGAGATCCTGGCGATCACACAAGCGGCCAACGCGCTTGGTGACTGGCGGCTGGAAGGCACGACGCTGTTCGTCACCAAAGAACCGTGCCCGATGTGCGCCGGGGCCATCGCGCTCTCACGCGTGAAGCGGCTCGTATTTGGGGTACGGGATGAACGTGCGGGCGGTGCAGGCTCAGTGTTCGACATCACATCCGCGAAAGGATTGAATCACACTGTGGAAGTCGTGGCGGGCGTGAAGGAATCCGAAGCGCGCGAACTGCTGCAGAGCTTCTTCCGCACAAAACGCCCCACTTAGGAGCGCCCCATGCTGGCAGCTTTCGGCGAAACCTTTTGCCAGAAGCTACCGTCCTCGTACCAAGTTTTCAGTTCCCTCATATTATGCCTTTAAGTAGGTATTTGGAAAATCGTAGAACGGGCTGGAAGCCCGTTCCCACGGCTAGGCAAAACGGGCAAGATGCCCGTTCTACTATCAGCGGACGCCTGCGCCACCATGGACCCATAACGCAGTCACTCACTGACGAAAAATTTCGGCGAAGAACTGCTTCATTGCTTCCCACGAACGTCTGTCGGCGCGCTCGTTGTACGCGGCACCCTTCGAGTTGTCGTTGCCAGCATCGGGCCGGGTGAAACTGTGCACCGCGCCGCTGTAGTAAATCATCTGCCAATCCACGCCCGCCCTGCGGAATTCATCCTGTAACGCTGCCACATCGGCTGCCGGCACGTACGGATCGTCCGCGCCGTGGCAGATCAGCACTTTGCACTTGATGTTCTTCGCGTCGCGCGTCGGCGTATCGAGTCCGCCGTGGAACGTGACGACGCCGGCGGTGTCGGCGCCGCTCCGGGCGAGTTCGAGTACGGTCGTACCGCCGAAACAATAGCCGATGGCCGCGACACGTTTCGGATCGCACTTCGGCTGTTTCTTCAACACATCCAACGCGGCGTTGACCCGCGCGCGGAGCAGCGGACGGTCGCCTTTGTACTTTGCCGCCTGCGCGCCGGCTTCCTGTGAATTTTTCGGACGCACGCCCTTGCCGTAGATGTCCGCGGCGAACGCGACGTAACCGAGCTTGGCGAGTTGATCGGCCCGCATCTTCGCGTAGCTGTCGCAACCCATCCAGTCATGCACCACCAGAACGCCCGGCCGCGTGCCTTTGACGGCTTCGTCGTATGCCAGATAACCTTCGAGCGTCGTGTCGCCCTGTTTGTACTCGACCGTCTCCGTGTGCAACTGCGCCTGCGCGTTCGTCAACATGGCAAATCCCGCCACCATTCCAAACAATCGTTTCATGCCGGCCTCCTCCGTTCGGTGCAAGCTATCATGCGCCCCCCGCCAACGCAACGCGTTCGAGAGTTGAACATAGGCGAAGGCCGAACCGTCTTGTCTCCTTCGTGACCCTGAGCTTGTCGAAGGGGCTCGTCGTCTCTCTGCCATGCCCAACAGCGTGCTTAGCCTGACCCGTCCGAACTCCATCCGACACCACAATTTACTTGACCGCGCGGTCAAGCTAGTCGTAGCCTCCGCAACTAGGCGAGAGTTAGAGCTGATGCAATGTCGGGGCGGCCCGTTTCGGGTCGCATAGGAGGACAAGCTCAATGAAGACGAAACGACTGTACTGTTTGGCTGCAACGGGGCCGTCTCGCAGGTCGAGACGCTCAATCCGAGACCAATTCATCCTCGTAATCGGTATTGTCGTCTTTCTCCTGTCTTTCGCACAGCCCAGTTTCAGCCAGACTCCGATTGCCTGCGGGCAGACCATTACCAATAGGATCAGTGCGCCCAGCGAAATTGATCAGTACACATATAGCGGCACGGTGGGGCAATCTTTGGTCTTTGGTTTCTCGGGAGACTGTCCCAATGGGCAAGGGGCGCAAGCAGACGTGTATAATCCCAGCGGCCAGATCATTGCCAGTCTGAGCACCTGCGGAACGCTCTCCAGCAACGTGGTGCTGTCGGCCAGCGGCACCTACACGATTCTGGTGCATGCCATCAACTACTCTTCGCTGGTTAACTACGCACTGAGTATCCAGTCGTTTACAGGCGGCGGGTGCAGTAGCACGGCGATCACCTGCGGGCAAACGCTGACCAATCGGGTCCACCTTCCCAGCGAGATGGACGCCTACAGTTATGCCGGCAGTGCCGGGCAGACACTGGCGTTTGGCACTGGCGTTTGGTTTCTCGGGAGACTGTCCCAATGGGCAGGGGGCGCAAGCAGATGTGTATAATCCCAACGGCCAGATCATTGCCAGTCTGAACACCTGCGTAAAACCTTCGACCAATTTGGTGCTGGCGGCCAGCGGCACCCACACGATTCTGGTGCATGCGATCGACTACGCTTACACCCCCAACTACGCCTTGGGCATCCAGTCGTTTACGGGTGGCGG
>JBEKFI010000019.1:0-32696 GCA_050013395.1 Verrucomicrobiia bacterium
GTTGGACGTTGGATGTTCGCGCCGTTAGGTGCTTGCAGGCATGCTCCACTCCGTTCAACTCGAAACTTTCACCGCTGGCGCCGAGACAGCCGTCGACGTCGCGCACATTGAGCGGCAGCTTCATGAGTTGTGGCAGCTCGCCGCCGAGTCTGAGAAAGATCCGTCGCGGCGCGCCATCACGCGCGCCAGTCTGTTCAATCTCGTGGCGTTATGCGAAACGGATGCCGACCGCGATCATGCCACCGAGACGATCAGCGCGTTGACCAGCCGCCATCCGTGCCGCGCGATTGTTGTACTCGCCAAGCCGAACGAACCGCGCGCCGAACTGTCGGCGTCGATCAGCGCGCATTGTCATCTCGCGGGCGGCGGTCAGAAACAGGTCTGCTGCGAACAGATCTCGATCTATGCGTCGGGAGAAAGCACGGGGCAGCTTGCCTCGGCCGTGCTGCCGCTGCTGGAGTCCGATCTGCCGACCGTGATCTGGTGGCAGGGAATTTTCCTGGCGAGACCAGGATTATTCCGCCACCTGATCGCCGTCACTGACAAGCTGATTTACGACACGTCAACGTGGGATGCGCCCGAACTGTTTCTCGGCGCTCTGCACCAAGTCTCGGTCGATCAACCGCGCTGCAGCCCCGCTCTGAGCGGGACAAGCTTTGCGGACCTGAGTTGGACGCGGCTGGGGTTCTGGCGCAAACTCACGGCCGAATGTTTTGATGATCCGCAATGTCGCGCGGCGCTGGATCGGATTCGGTCAGTCGAAATCGCGCACGGCAGCAGGCCCGGGGCGCGGTTGCGCGCGTTGCTGTACGGCAGTTGGTTGGCCGCGCAACTCCGCTGGACGCCACGCGATGCTGCTGCGAAGGTACGCCTCAGCAGCCGAAAAGATACGGACGCGACGGCCGCCGGGTTGCTGTCCGTCGAACTGAAGACCGACGACGCCACGATTTGCATCCGCAAGAATTACGGCGAACTTACCGCCAGCGCGCAGGTCACGATGTCCAATGTCTGCGGTCTGCCGCGCAAACGGGCATTCTGGCCGACGGACGACGCTTCGCTGTTATCGCAGGAACTCGATCGCTTCGCGCCCGATTCCGTGTACAAGGACGCACTGGCGATGGCCGCCGCGCTGGTTCCGCTCCTGCCCGAAAGGTAGCGGAAGTTTTTCGATCGGTGGCACAGGCGTCTCTGCCTGTGCCAAGATGTCCGCCTGCCGCAGGCAGGGACGCCTGCGCCACCAAGACAAGAGTCATAGTGGATGCGCGGATTTCCTTGTTGATTTTCCGGCTGAAATGTGCTTGAGTGTCAGCTGATTGAAGCTGGAAAGGAGGCCGGCGACAATGCGTATCTTCGTCGTATCATCACTATTGCTAGGTTTGGTGTTTCTATTCCCCGTGGGGGCGTTTGCGCAGGTCACCAATTCGCCCGTCGGAACTTGGGCGGTCGCGCTGACCGGCAGCGATCACGGGCTTACCTATCTCTCGTTTTCCAACAATTTTACCTGGGGCGGTTACGGCATCTCGCTGAAGTCGTTCGGCCTGTTCACCATTGATGGCAGCACCTGGAGTTACAACCAAAAACTTAAGGTGGCCAGCGGATACACTCAGCTTTTGCCGAACGACGTTGAAGCTGGGCATATCACTGTCACTCTGCCGGGCGGCAACAAACTCCGTGGCCGTGCGGTCGCCAGCAATGGTCATTTCAACCTAAAAGGCCAGCCATCATCGCCAGCCCCCCATATCAGCGGCAGTTGGATCGGCGAAGTCCAAACGCGTGGCACAAAGTTCTTCGAAACCTACACCATCACTGCGTCAACCAATATGGCGGGCTGGTTTGACATCGCCGGAGAAGGAATCGACTCGATCGGTCCCTTCACGGCCTCTGGCGCGGTGATTGTGCATGCCGACCGTCGGGCAAACGGCTATACGATCAGCGATTACGGTACGTCCGTTACGACCACGTCTTCGTTCAGCGGGCGATTCAACTCGCCGCTGACGAAGATCACCTTCGCCGGGAAAGACGACAACAACCACCACGTGATTATTCGCGCCGCCAAGCAGTAGCGCGGCTGCGCGAACTGCGAATCCCCCGTCGACCGCGGCGGCCAACCGTAGCGCGAGCATCCTGCTTGCGGTCTCCGCCAAGCTTTCTGGAATCGCGGCGACTGTGGCCCACGAGCCACAGATGCACACGGACAGACACGAAAGGTTCTCCGCAGCCAGTCGCGTTTGAGATTGCCTGTGGTTCATAGGGTGCATACCATCCGCTGCCAAGAGGCAGTCCGATGCTGGCGAATCACACCGAGAAACAAGGATCTGAAGCCAGCCTCCGCCGCACGCGCGACCTGCTGCTGCCGAAGCTGGTTTCGGGCGAGATGGATGTGTCGGCGTTGGACGTCGAGACTGGCAGCACGGTGAACGGGAGGCTTAATTGAGCGCCGCGCGGCGGGTATGTGTAACTATTTGATGTCCAGTGGCTTGTTATTTGAGTAGAAAACGTATGTAGGGACATCGCCATCGTGCCATTACCCGAACAATACGTAGTCGAACCGCTGGACGCTTCAAAGCACCGGCGGGCTGAGTTCCGGTGTGAGTCTCCAGAACTCACGGAGTTCTTGCGGAAGCGGGCCAGGAAAGAGATGCAGGCGCGCGCTTCAGCCTGTTTTGTTCTCGTTCCGGCCAGCGACCCCGGTCGAATCGCAGGTTACTACACACTCTCGGCGGCCACGGTCAGCCTGACCGGGCTGCCGGCGGAGTTGGCGAAACGGTTGCCCCGGTATCCCGATCTGCCCGCGACGCTCTTGGGGTGCCTGGCGCGGGACTTGGCATTTCGCAAGGCCGGTTTGGGCGATTACCTGCTGACCGACGCGCTGCGCCGGGCGCTCAGCAACACGGTTATCATCGGGTGCGTGGCTGTGGTGACCGATCCGAAGGATGAGAAAGCTGCGGCGTTTTATCGGCGGTATGGCTTCCGGGTGTGCGAGGCAACGGGTAAGCGTTTGCTGTTGCCGATGGCCAAAATTGCCGCGTCGCTGCAGCGGGGAGGGGTGACGTGAATCGCCTAGCGGGGCGTGACATCGCGGCGGTAGCGCGCCATCGCCCGTTTCAGGGCGGCGGTGGGCGGTCGGGGCGGCGCCAATAGGGTTTCGACAAACCGGCGGGAGTCCGCTTCGTTCAGGCGGATAACCTGCCGCTCGCTGAGGAGACGCTCGGCGGCTTCCCGGGCATGGACGATGACAAACGTGGCCATCGACCGGCCTTCCAGGATCGCGGCGCGCTGGAACAGTTGCTTGTCCTCCCCGCTGACGCGGGCGACGAAGCGTTGCGACTTCGGTTTTCCCTTCGTGATCGGCATGCGTTGAATGTACGCCTCAGCGGCACACATTGCAAGCCCTAGTTTCCGATGAGCCGCGACTACACAGAAGACGCCCTCATCGAACAACCCGCCATCGAGTTGTTCCGCTCGCTCGGCTGTACGACTCCTATTTCGGGCAGGATGCAAGCGTGTACACCACAGCCGCCTGAGACTGCCAAAGCTGATTCATCTTCCATGTTGCTGTCGTGGGCGGTTTCCCCTAGAGTCGCGGCGCGAGTGCTATGAGAATCCTGGTTATTGGAAGTGGCGGGCGCGAGCACGCCTTGGTCTGGAAACTGGCCACGAAATATTCGGGGCTGGCTCAGAGCAAACTGGCCGCGCAATTCTTCTGCGCACCGGGCAATCCCGGCATCGCGCAACAGGCCGAGTGCGTGCCGATCGCGGCGACTGACGTGGAGAAGTTGGCCGCGTTTGCCAGCGAAAAGAGGATCGATCTGACCATTGTCGGCCCTGAAGTGCCGCTGTGCGCCGGGATCGCAGGCGTCTTCGGAGCCAAGGGTTTGCGCATCTTCGGGCCGACAAAGCGAGCGGCCCAACTCGAAGGCAGCAAAGTTTTCGCGAAGCGATTTCTCCTCAAGCATCGCATTCCCACTGCCGCCGCAGAGGTCTTCGACAAAGCGGATGCGGCCCGCGCGTTTGTGCGCAAGCAATGCGCGCCCGTGGTCGTGAAAGCCGATGGACTCGCCGCCGGCAAAGGCGTCGTCGTCGCGCACTCAGTCGAGGAAGCCGAGCAAGCCATCACCGACATCATGGAGCGCCGCGTTTTCGGAGACGCGGGAGCACAAGTGGTCATCGAGGAATGCCTGAGCGGCGAGGAAGCTTCTGTGATGGCGCTGGTGGACGGCAGGACCGTTCGCATTCTCGCCTCGGCGCAAGACCACAAGCGGGCCCTGGACGGCGACCGGGGCCCGAACACCGGCGGGATGGGCGCGTACTCGCCCACGCCCGTGGTTGACGCAGCCGTGGGCGGAGAGATCGACGAGATTTTCAGTCGCACGCTGAAAGGGTTGCAGGCCGAAGGCATTAAATATCGCGGCGTGTTGTACGCGGGATTGATGCTGACGAAAGACGGGCCGAAGGTGCTCGAGTTCAACTGCCGTTTTGGCGATCCGGAAACGCAAGCGGTGTTGCCACGGATGGATTGCGATCTGGTCAGCGCCGCGCGTGCCACCGCAGACGGCCATCTGGACAAGCTGGAATTGAAATGGAAACACGAAGCGGCAGTCTGCGTCGTGATCGCCTCCGGTGGCTATCCGGGGCAGTTCGAGCGCGGCAAGCCGATTGATGGATTGAAAGAGGCGTCTGAATTGGCTAACGTGACGGTGTTTCACGCCGGCACGAAACGCGACGCCGGCGGACAGATCGTGACCGACGGCGGCCGCGTGCTGGGCGTGACAGCGCTGGGCGAGAACCTCGCAGAAGCGGCGCGCCGCGCCTACGATGCGGTGAGTTGCATTCACTTTGAGGGGGCACACTATCGGCGCGACATTGCCGCCCGCGCGCTACGAAGGTCGTAGAGTGGAGGCGAATTAAGCAAAGGATTGCAGGATAACATGAAGAAAACAGCAATAGTCCTTTCCATCTGTGGTCTGTTTTTTGGCATTGGCTTGCTCGGCCAATCGCGCGCTGCCACCGACGACGGTGAGTTGCGCCAGACGAAGGAGATTATCAACCTCCTGAAGTCGCATTACGTGGACCGCGACAAGCTTGACCAGAAACTGCTCAACGACGCGATGATTGACGGAATCTTGCAGGCACTCGGGCGAGGCGCCCAGATTCTGACTCCTGAGGAGGCGCAGTCGAATGCGACGCCCGTCGTACAGTCAAGTCCCATCACCAACGAGCCGCTGACCCGCGTTGAGATCATCGATCCGCACATCGGTTACATCCGCCTCGCCGACCTCGCGGAGGAAACGGTTGCAGCGCTGGACGCGGAGTTGAAGAAATTTTCCGACGCCAAGGTCGAGGGTTACGTTCTGGACTTGCGGTTTGCCGACGGGACGAATTCCGCCGTGGCGGCGGAGGTCGCCAGTCGATTCATCGCGCCGAACCAGGAGTTGTTCACTCTCAAGCAATCGGCGGGCGCTCCCAAAATATTTCGCGCTGCTGAAACGCCACGCGTCGTTGCGCCTGAGTTGAGCGAAGCGCCGCTGATGGTGCTCATCAACGCCCAGACGCGCGGCAGTGCCGAAGTGTTGGCAGGGACGTTGCACGCGCAAGACCGCGGGATTCTGGTCGGCGGCAAGACGGCTGGATCCGCAGTCGCGTGGCAGGACTTCAAACTGGACGATGGCCGCGTGTTGCGGGTGGCAACAGCCAAGATCGAACTGCCGAAGGACGGCGAAATCTTTCCCGGTGGTGTCATGCCTGACATCCCCGTCAAAATCGATCCCAAGGTGGAGCAGGATGCGGTTTTGAGCGCGTCCACAAACGTGACGCTGTCGGCGAGCCTGCGACCGCGCCAGGAAAAGAAAGGATTATCCGAGGCCGAGTTGGTCAAGGTGTTCCGCGGTGAAGCCATCAGCACCAACAAGCCGCCCGCAGCCGGTGAAAAAGAGGGCGAGATTCAGAAAGTGCGTGATGTAGTCCTGCAGCGGGCGGTCGATATTTTGAAAGGAATCCGAGTATTGTTGTCGTCGCAGTAGGAGAATGCGGGAATGGAGTGTTGGGATACAGAAGTGATGGCATAATGAGAAAGACCGGCGGCATGTTCCCCGCTACTCCATTACTCCACGACTCCAATTTCCAAGCTTCGCCATGAAAACCATTCTGTTCGTTTGCACAGGCAATGTTTGTCGCAGCCCGATGGCTGAAGGCTTGGTGCGTGACCTGTCGAAGGGACGCACCGACCTGCAGCTTCAGGTGATGTCGGCAGGGCTCGGCGCGTTGGACGGACACCCGCCCAGCGAGTTCGCCGTGCAGGTCATGGCCGAACTCGGCATCGACATCTCGTATTATCGAAGCCAATCCTTGCGCGTCTCGCCGGTGGAACAAGCGGATTTCATCTTCACGATGACGCGCCAACAACAGGACGCCATCCAGACGATTTATCCCGCGGCATCCGAAAAGACTTTTTTGCTGCGCGAATTCGAAGACGCCGAAGTTATCGGCAAAGATATTGCCGATCCCATCGGCCAACCGCTGGAGGTCTATCGCCGCACCCGCGACCAGATTCATGCCGCGTTGCCGAGCATTCTGGAGTTCGTGAAACAGACGGAAACCGCTGCGCAAAAGACTGCCGCAGAAGTCGCCTCCACCACAGCCGATCAACCGCGCCGGATCGCGCTGGCGGGCGATCACGGCGGTTTCCTGATGAAGGAGGCGCTCAAGGATTGGTTGATCCAACACGGCTATCAGTTCTCGGATTTCGGCTCGCATTCCGCCGAGCCTGTCGATTACGCCGAGTACGCCTTCGTCGTTGCCAGGGAGGTCGTCGCAGGCAATTTCGACCGCGGGGTGCTCCTCTGCAAGAGCGGTGTCGGCATGAGCATCGCCGCGAACCGGATTCTCGGTGCGCGCGCTGCACTGGTCAGCGACGAAAAGGGGGCACGCCTCAGCCGCGAACACAACAACGCCAACATCCTCGTGCTTCCCGCGTCGGACATCGACAATCAAAAGGCCGAGTCCGTTCTGGATGTCTGGCTCAACGCCAAATTTGAAGGAGGCCGCCACGAGCGGCGCGTGAGACAAATGGATAATCCGCCCCTTGCCACCACAATCTCTCTGAAAAAGAGTTCCGCCCTGGCCATGACCGATCCCGAAATCTTCGACGCCATCCAGCGTGAGAAACGTCGCCAGCAGGAAAACATCGAGCTGATCGCCAGCGAGAATTTCACTTCGCCCGCGATCCTTGAGGCGGCCGGCTCGGTCCTGACCAACAAGTACGCCGAAGGCTACCCCGGCAGGCGGTACTACGGCGGGTGCGAGTACGTCGACATCGCCGAACAGCTCGCCATCGACCGCGCCAAGCAACTGTTCGGCGCGGAACACGCCAACGTCCAGCCCCACAGCGGCAGCCAGGCCAACATGGCCGTTTACTTCGCGACGATTCAGCACGGCGACACGATCCTGACGATGGAACTGGCGCACGGCGGCCATCTCACGCATGGGTCGCCCCGCAACTTCTCGGGCCGGTTCTATAAAGTTGTTCACTACGGTGTGCGTCAGGACACCGAGACGATTGACTACGATCAGCTCGCCAAGCTGGCGCTGGAGTGTCGTCCAAAGATGATCACCGCCGGAGCGAGCGCTTACCCACGCGTGATTGATTTCAAGAAGATGCGCGACATCGCCGACAGCGTTGGCGCGCTGCTGTTCGTCGACATGGCGCACATCGCAGGCCTCGTCGCCGTGGGCATCCATCCCAGCCCCGTGCCGTATGCCGATTTCGTGACGACGACGACGCACAAGACCTTGCGCGGTCCGCGCTCGGGTCTGATCCTGTGCAAGGCGAAATACGCGAAAGACATCGACTCGTGGGTGCTGCCCGGCATCCAAGGCGGCCCGCTCATGCACATCATCGCCGCCAAGGCCGTCTGCTTCCTCGAAGCGATGAAGCCCGATTTCAAGGATTATCAGCGGCAAATCGTGAAGAATGCGCAGGCACTCGCCGCCGCACTCACTGCGCACGGTTTCCGCATCGTCAGCGGGGGCACCGACAACCATCTCATGCTTGTTGACCTGCGCCCGAAGAAAATCACGGGCAAGACCGCGCAGGAATCGCTCGACCGCGCCGGCATCACGACGAACAAAAACCTCATCCCCTACGACCCTGAGAAACCGCTCGTCACCAGCGGCATCCGCCTCGGCACGCCCGCCGTCACCACCCGCGGGATGAAGGAAGCGGAGATGGAACAAATCGCCGCGCTCATCACCGAAGTGCTGGAGAAACCCGACGACACGGTGGTCCAGGCGAACGTGAAAGAAAAAGTCCGCGCGCTCACGGCCAAGTTCCCGTTGCCGTATTGAGGGCCAGTTTTGGCCACAGATACACACCGATTGACGCGGATGATTCGTCTTCTGGTAGGGACGACTCGCTGAGTCGTCCGCCCCTATTTCTGTCACCCTGAGTCCCGTCATTCGTCGGGATCCCGCAGAATTGCGGGACTTGCCGAAGGGTCTCTCTGTTGTGCGCCGGTCTCCCGACCGCGCATAAGAAATGTGGGAGCGGCATTCCTGCCGCGATTCCTATCTTGCCCATCCCGCTTCTCATTCGCTACACTCCCACCCATTCAAGAAAGGACGAATCGCGAGTCACCATTAACCAATAACCAATTTCATTTCGCGTAGCTTCGGTTACTGTCCGCAACGAAACCGGAAATTTCGACCCAGAGGACAGCGCTCGAAAGCACGCCCCCGCAAGGGGCGTGCCGAAAGCGCTCCTCTGAGGGCATTCCGGTGCCTGTTGCGGGGCGCAAGTAAGTGCGCCCCCTTTTGCTTGTCCGCCTTCTGGCGGATTGGCGGGCACGGATTACCCTCGAAGGAGAGCCGTCCGCTGACAGGGCTGAATCGCAACGCGAGCGAGGATGCCCATGGCTGAGGAGCGGTCAATCTATCTAGGGGAAATCGTCCAGCGTGCTCCCACGCTGCTGCACGAAGCTGATGGCTACGTCAATTACGTCGTCCAGAAGAAGCGCTACAAAGCCAACGACCCTGAAGAAGCTGTCCGCGTCGCCTTCTATCTCGAACTCGTTGAGAAATACCGCTACAAGCCGCAGCGCCTCGACTTAGAAGTGGAAGTCCCGCGCCGCACGCCGAAAGACCGCGCCGACATCGTCGTCTACACCGACGAAGACCAGCCGAAACCATTCATCGTCGTCGAATGCAAACGCGACGGAATCAGCGAAGCGGAGTTGGAGCAAGCGATCAAACAATGCTGGGGCAACGCCAACAATCTCCGCGCGAAGTACGCGATCCTCGTTGCAGGCAAAACTCGCGTCGCCTTTCTGCCCGCCGAGTTCGACCCACGCCACCGCGAGCAAGCCGTCATCGCAGACATTCCGATCAATTACGGCAAAGTCCCACGTTACCTCTACAAGAAAGGCGATCCGCAATGGGATTTGCAGCCCGTCACCGAGCGCGAGTTGGAATCGCGCTTCCAAATTTGCCACGACATTCTCTGGGCGGGTGGCCGCCGCAATCCCGCCGAAGCGTTCGACGAAATGTCGAAATTGCTTTTCTGCAAACTCCAAGACGAGCGCACGTTGACCGACCGCGGCCAACATTACGCGTTCCAGACCGGCACGCACGAGCAACCCGAAGATGTCGCCAAACGAATTCACGGCATCTATGCACAAGCGCGCGAGTTCGCCCCCGAAGTTTTCCAATCCGACTTGAAAGCGACGCCCGCCGAAATCTACCGCATCGCCGAAGTGCTGCGCGCCATCAGCCTCAACGAGACGAATCTCGACGTGAAGGGCCAAGCTTTCGAGAAATTTCTCGGGGCGGTGTTCCGTGGTGAGATGGGGCAGTATTTCACGCCGCGTCCCATCGTGAAGTTCGTCGTGGACTTTCTGCAACCCGTTCGCGCCGACAAGGTGATCGATCCCGCTTGCGGCAGCGGCGGCTTTCTGCTCCACGCGCTTGAAGAAATCCGCGCGTATGCGAGGGCGCACCAAACGGGCAGCGCGCAACACCAATACTGGTTCGACTGGGCGCTCAGAAACGTCCACGGCATCGAAATCAACGAGCAAATCAGCCGCGTCGCAATGATGGGTATGATCATCCACGAAGACGGTCACTCCAACATCCGTTGTGCCGATGCGCTCGACACCTACGATAATCTCGACATTGACGTTTACGGTTCTGACAGTTTCACGCTCGTGGTGACCAACCCGCCGTTCGGCGCGGAAATCGCCCGCAGTGGCAAAGGCCACGATCATCCTTACCTCGACACCTACGACCTTGGCGGCAAAACCAAGAAACGCGACCGCCAGAAAAGCGAGATTCTTTTCATCGAGCGCTGCCTCGACCTGCTCAAAGCGGGCGGGCGCATGGGCATCGTTGTGCCCGACGGCATCCTCACCAACTCCTCGCTCCAATACGTCCGCGACTTCATCACGCAACACGCCCAAGTCCTCGCCGTTGTTAGTCTACCGCAAACCGCGTTTGCCAAAGCAGGCGCGGGCGTCAAAGCCAGTCTGCTTTTCCTGCGCAAATGGGACAAGACTGACGACCCCGACGCCGATTATCCCATCTTCATGGCCATCGCGGAACACATCGGCTGTGACGCCACAGGGCGACCCGACAGCAACGATCTCATCGGCACTGACAAGAACGGGCAGAAAGTCCGCGAGAGCATTTTGGAACAGTGGGAGAAGTTCAAGAATTCAAAGTCAGTCGGTGACAGCAATGCTTCAAATGTCTTCGTGATACGAAAGACGTCGGTAACTTCGAGATTCGATCCATTTTATTTCAAGCCAGAATTTGTCGCGCTCGAAAAGCAACTCCAACACGGCGCTCGCCTCGGTGACGTTCTCGACTCGATTGACTATGGATTGATGCCGATGCAGGACTACGCCGAAGACGCCACGGCAGGTGTTCCTTTCATTCGCGTTACCAACGTCACCTCTGACGGCGAGATTGACATGCACGACGTCAAATACATTCCCAAGGACGACGCGAACATTGACAAGAAGCGCGTCCGTAAAGATGACGTTTTACTAGTGCAGTGTGGTAGCACGACAGGCAAAGCTGCGATTGTTCCTGCTGAGCTTGAAGGATATGTTGCGCCGTCCTTCTGCCTTGTTTTGCGTCCGTCTGCGAAGCTGCGCCCCAAGTATCTGTTCACATTTCTACAAACCGATTTGGGTTACAAGCAAGTCCTCCGCTCATGCAATTTCTCGACTGTTAGACCTAACACGACAAAGCCTGATGTGGAGCGCTTGCGCATCCCACTGCCTTCCGTTGAACGCCAAGACGCAATCGCGGGAGAGATGGAGCGCGCGTCCGCACGCAAGCGCGAGATGGAAGCACAAGCGCAAGCGTTGCTCGATTCCATTGACGGCTACGTGCTCGAACATCTCAGCGTCGCGTTGCCGCAGTTGTCCGACGAGAAAACTTTCTCCGTCCGCGCCAAGAACGTGCGCGGCTCGCGGCTCGATCCATTTTTCAATCACCCGCGCCATGCCCAAATCGGAACAGCGATGCGAAAGTCCCGCTTCGACAAGGCGATTTTGGGCGACGTGCTGCGGGAAGAACTCGCGGGCGGTGCAACCCCGACGGCGAAAGGCGAAGCCTACACAACGCGCGAAGACGGCGGTATCCCGTTCCTGCGGATTCAGAACGTCAACGCCGATGGCATATCCTTTGACGACATGAATTATATCCGCCGTGAAGTCCATGAAGCCGATTTGCGCCGCTCGCAGCTTGCCGCCAACGATGTGGTGATGACCATCACAGGGCGCGTCGGCACGGCGGCGGTTGTGCCCGAAACGCTCGGCGACGCCAACATCAATCAGCACAACGTAAGGATTCGTCTCGGAGAACGGTGCGAGCCGCAATATCTTGCAGATTACTTGAATACTAAACTCGGCTTCGAGCTTTCCAACCGCCGCGTTTCGGGTGGTTCGAGATTCGCGGTGGATTACGAAGCAATCCGACAAATCCTTGTCATACTCCCGCCGATGGACGTGCAGCGTCGCATCGCGTCCGAAGTCCGCCAGCGCCGCGAGCACGCCAAACGATTGCGCGACGAAGCGAACAAACTCTTGGCTGACGCCAGAGTGAAGGTTGAGACAATGATTTTGGACGCGGCCTAGCGCGGCCAAAATCGAGTTTGACGCGGTCACATGCTTTCGCTACTGTCGAAACGCAAGGATGCGCCCCGTTGTTTAATTGGAGAACCCGAAAATGATTGTGACCACCGCGCAGTTGTTCAAGATCGCTTATGGCTGCTACGCCGTTGGCGCGTACAACATCAACAATCTGGAACAGGCAGTCGGCTTGTTCCGGGGCAACGTACAGAGCAAGGCGCCGTTTATCATCCAGATCAGCAAGGGCGCACGCAAGTACACGGACAAGCGCTTTCTCGAAGCGATCATTCGCGCCGCCGAACAGGTGTTTCCCGAAGCCATTTTTGCCGTCCATCTCGATCACGGCGACGAGGAGAGCTGCTACGACTGCATCAATTCGGGTTTCTACAGCTCGGTCATGATCGACTCCAGCCATGAGCCGTTCGACAAGAACGCCGAAATCACCCAGCGCGTCGTCCGGAAGGCGCACGCGCGCAACGTGTCGGTCGAAGCGGAACTCGGCAGGCTCGGCGGGGTCGAGGAAGACATTGTCGGCAGCGTTTGTCTGACGGATCCGGACGAAGCGAAGAAGTTCGTCGAATTGACGAAATGCGATTCGCTCGCTGTGGCCATCGGCACGAGCCACGGTGCCTACAAGTTCAAGGCCGAGCCGGGCAAGAAATTCGGCCTGCACTTTGAAGTGATCGAAGCCATTCAGAAGCGGCTGCCCAACTATCCGATGGTCATGCACGGCAGTTCGAGCGTGCCGAAATCCGAGATCGACCGCATCAACGCCGCGGGCGGCAAGATGAAGGACACCAGCGGCGTGCCCGAGGAGGATTTTCTGCCGGCGGCGAAGATGGGCGTGTGCAAGGTCAACATCGACACCGACGGGCGCCTGGTCTGGACGCGCGTACACCGCGAATTCTTCCGCGATCATCCCGAGAAATTCGACCTGCGCGATGTCGGCAAGCCGTTCATCGAAGAGTATGCGAAGATGATCGCGCACAAGAATCAAGTGCTAGGTTCGGCGGGCCAGCTCGACGATGTCCGCGCCAAGACCGGCAAGAAGTAGCTGCCTGCGTGAACTGCGTCAGTGCTGAGGCCCGGAGACGGGCACGATATTCAGTCTTGGTGTTCCAGGCTGAGTGCTCGGCAACTGCGGCGGCTGCTGCGCCATGAGTATCTCGGCAGCCGGTCGCACGCCGATGACGACCGTGACCTGCTGCGTCTGGCCGTCGCGTAACACCGTGAACTCGATCTGTTCGCCACATCGGTGCAGGAACATCGCGTTCAGTATGTCGGCAGAGCGATGGACGCAGTTAGTGTCGACGTTTAACAGGATATCCTGGTCACGGAATCCGGCTCCGGCGGCAGGAGAGTTGGAGTGAACCTGCTGGATTAAGACCTGCCACTGGCCGGAAGTGAGCGAGGCCGAAGGGATTCGCCGTTCCGAGACGTTCAGGCCGACCCATCCATGTTGCACGCGGCCATCCTGCAGGATGTTGGTCGCCACCCTTTTCGCGGCATTGATTGGCAGCGCATAGCATTGGTCATCACCAGACATGGCGACTGCAATTCCCACGACTTCGCCACGCGTGTTCAGTAACGGCCCCCCGCCTTCCCCTCGAACGAGTTTGCACCCTGCGCGGAAGTGGCTGGTCATAAACTGGCGAGAGCCACACCTGATGTCGAATCCTCCCACGAACCCGACGCTGGGCGCACTGGGCCGGTCGTAAGGAAATCCGATGGCGATCACCATGGAACCGACCTTCAATTCGTCGGAATTTCCCTCCGCTAGGAATGGCATCTGATGATCTGCGCCGACGCACTTCTCCGGGTCAACCTGCAACAAGGCGAGGTTGGTTTCTGGATCGGAACCCAGAATCCTGGCCGCGATTCTCTGTCCGTTCCATTCGATCCAGCAACTCTCCGCGTCATCTACAACCGTGGCTGCGGTCAGTAAACGACCTTGGCCATCGATGAAAAAACCGGTGCCGGCGCGATGCGTTTGCCCGAAGGGTAAGCCAGGGATCAAAAGTGCACGTTGGGCGTGAACTCTGACGATTGCCTCTTTGGATTTCTGGTAGAGCGAGGACACCTCGCTGTCCATCGTTTCCAGCAGACTGGCCGCATCAAGCGACCGGGCGCCCAAGATGCCGAGACACGCCACAAACACTACAACCCGTGGCTTAGAAATGAATGCTGCTGGCGACCTCATAGTTGGCAGGCGTTACCGTGATGCGATCCAGAACGTAACGTGGCGCGCTGACTTCGGCATTAGCATTGTGCGCGGCCGCGGGAATGATCACTACGCTGCCCGCTGAGGAGGGTTCAACTGAGCGGGACAAGGTTGAGGCAACGGCCTTCGCCGGTGTGGAGGGCGGGGCTGCTGCAAACGTTGGTATTGAAATATCGTTGGCCGCCTGCGGCGCGTCGCTTGCGACAGGCCGCGCCATCGGGATAACTCCTCTCGACATCAGGACGCTGACAACCAGAAACACTCCCACCCCGCCAGCAAATGCATAGCGCCACACCCGCGAGCGCTCAATCGTGAAGCTCGCAACGAGTTGCTCCCACCACCCCGCTTGTGTTCGGGTTTCCGCTTGGAGGCGTTGATGAAACTCGCCGAGAAAGTCATCGAAATACTCTGGGGAAGGTCGCTCGTGGCGTTTCAGTGCCAGCAACTGCTGCAACCGTGCTGCACGCTGCTGTGCCACACGGCAATCGGTGCATTCATCCAAATGACGACGCACTTCCCGCGAAAGAGTCTCGGGAAGCCGGTCTTCGGAAAGATCGTCGAACAAACGTTGCGTCTTGCTGCACTCCATATCGACTCCACTCACAGATACTCGCTCAGGTAGGCCTGCAACTGCTGCCGCGCATAAAACACGCGCGACCGCACGGTGCCTTCCGAGCACTTCATCACCTTTGCGATGTCCGCATGTGTCATTCCCTGAACGTCGTGCATGATCACTACCGCTCTATGCGGTTCAGACAGTTTTTGCAGGGCTTCGTTCAATTTTTCCTGCAGCTCATTCAACTCGACTTCTCGCCGCGGCGTCATATGTGACATCAGCTCCACAAAATCGGGATCGGTTTGGATGTTGCTGTCGATGTCGTCAAGACTGTAGTGGTTGCGGTTTTTGCGGCGTTTCAGAAAATTGATCGTGCGATTGACGGCGATGCGATAGACCCAGGTGTAAAAGCTGGACTGGCTCTTGAAGCTGCCAATGCTCTTATACGCCTTGATGAGCGCGTCCTGCACAAGGTCGTTGGCGTCCTCGTGATTGCTGGTCATGTGATAAATCGTGGCGTACAGCCGCTCTTTGTATCGCTCGGCGAGGATGTCAAAAGCTTCTTTTTCTCCGCGCTGGGTTTTGGCGACAAGCGTTTCGTCATCTTCATGATGAAGATCGACAGTCTGCTCAACCAGGTGCGATGCTGACGCCGGTGGATGGTCGGCCGCGTGTTTTGCTGCCGCGCCAAATTTGAATTTGTCCGAAAGCTTCATGAACGCGGTCACGCCGCGATCTCCTCCTTCAACAATAACTTGCTCTTGCCGGCAATGAAACCCAAGAGGTCGGACAAGGTTTTCGAGTAGACGTTGGAAGGTAGGTCGGCCAGATTGGCTTCGGCCTGAGCAATGTATTTGTCGATGGTGAGGAGCGATTCCGTCATGACGCCGTTCCCCATCACCAAGCTGAGTAATTTGGTTCGTGCGCTTGGCTCATCGCGAAAGATCATCTCACCGAGTTCTTGGCGACTGCTCGCGCCCGCGTGTTGCAGCAGCAACAGGTATGGCAATGTTAGTTTGCCCTTCTTCACGTCTGTCCCGAGTGATTTGCCTGCCTGACGCTCCTGACCAAAAATATCCAGACAATCGTCGTAAATCTGGTAGGCAATTCCCAAATTACTTCCAAACTCGTGCAAAGATTTGACCACCTTGACCGGTGCTGCGTTCAAAAGCGCCCCCAGCTCGCAACTCACCGCAAACAATGCTCCGGTTTTCATGTTGATGATGTCCAAGTACTGTTCCAGCGCCAAATCGAGGTCAAACCGCCGCTGAGTCTGCAGAATCTCGCCCGAACAAACCGTGTTGGTGGCCTCGCTGATTCTGCGGCAAACGATCGTGGTGGGATAGGCAGCCGCCAAACGCAGCGAATGGGCAAACAAACAATCGCCAAGCAGCACGCTGATCTCGCTGCCCCAGCGCCAGTTAGAAGTCGGATGACCGTGGCGTAGCTGAGCTTCGTCCAGAATGTCGTCGTGGACAAGAGTCGCCACATGAATCAATTCCACGATCACGCCCAGAGTGATATGACCTTCATCAATGCGGCCCGTTGCGCCTGCGGCCAGCAACGCCAAGGCGGGGCGCAACCGTTTACCCGTTCCCCCGAGCACATAGCGGATATAATCGGTCACTCCCGGGGCGAATCCGCTATGCACCTGTTCCGCCAAGACTTCCTCCACCCGGTTCAACTCAGCACAAACCGGACCGAGCAGTTTCAACAGATTCGATACTTCTGCCTTTGCAGGGACTGCGCTTCGGCTGACCATCGTCACGCCCATGATTAAACTAGTGTACGGGCCTCCGAAAGGGGTGTCAACTTAGAAGCCCAGTTTCGCTCTTGACCTTCTGCAAACAGGCGCGATGATAAACGAGATTTTGTCAGTTGTGACGGTCTTTTTATCTCGATGGGTTCATTTTCCTCAATGATGAAGTACTGGATAGCCGCCACCTTGATTCTGCTGACGGGCTGTCAGAAAAGCCCGGAGCAAAACGCTCTGCGAGCCGCTAATTCCTTCATCAAGGACAATCAACTTCAGGCAGCTATGCAGACAGTGGAATCCTGTCTCAAACAGCATCCCGACTCCCGCGAATTGCTGCAACTGCGTGTCTTGATTCTGCTCAAGGCGGAACAGTTTGACTCAGCCTTCTTGGCTTTGCGCAGTCTTCCAGCAGGCGACCCGGTCCTGGCCCAGGCCTTGCGTCACCGCGATCCGCTGGTACGATCTGGCGCCGCCCGGCTTATCGCCGAGCAATCCATTCCGATCAACTGCCGCGACTTGGTGCATGGGCTGGATGATTCGGTGCCCGCAGTGCGGCGGTTTTGCGCGCGCGCCCTCGGCCAAAAACGCGGTTGCGCCGCCGTGAAGCCCCTGTTCCGTTTGCTCCACGATGATAATTGGTTTGTACGCGCTGAAGCAGCAAAGGCTCTGGGCGAAATCGGCGACCCGCGCGCTGCTGGCTGGCTGGTCCTTCTGCTTAACGACGACGACGGGTTCGTCCGTTTCGCCGCCGCCACGGCTTTGCGGCAGATCGCGAGTCCAGCGAACCGTGATCTTCTGCTGACGGCATACCAGCGGGCGAACAGCCGGCAACAATTCAACCTGGCTGCCGCCCTAGCGAAGCTGAAAGAGCCGGTGGTACTGGATTCGCTAACGAATGCCGTCAATAGTCAGGATGCTGACTACCGCCGGCGTGCCGCCGAAGCGCTTGGTGACTATCCCTCCGCTGAGGTCACGAACGCTCTCGTGCGTCTCATCAACGACCCAGACCTCACTGTGCAGGAGGAGGCGGCAAGATCTCTCCGGAAGGCGTTGAAATCCACGGGTGCGCTTGGCGCAAACCCGTAACGGTCTTCGCACAGCACCAACACACGCCGCAGCGCAGTCAGAAAACTGGACGGTCTTCCCACCGACAAGAATGTGCCCGTGGCCAGCCGAGAGTGCTGCTGGATTGATGACCGAACCAAAGTCCGCCGCTAGTTACTGTTCTGTGGGGAGCGTCTTGCTGAACTTAATCACTTCGTTCAACGCGTCGCGAAACTGTTCGACGCCCGTCAGGGGGATAATGATCGCATCGTAACGACCATTGACCTCTTCGGTGATTCGCAAGAATTTCCCACGCGGATTCTCTTTCAGGTCAAACGTGAAATGCTTGCGCTCGACCCGAATACTGTGGTTTTGCAGGCGCGTATCCACAGCGGACGCGCCTCCCAACGCTGGCTGTGTGACTGTTCGCATAAATCGCCGCGAGATGTTAGCAACACCTTGCCCACCTCCTCTGAATGGGCACCCGATTCCGCCGCACTTTTAGCAGACAGCACGAAATACGTCAACACTTTCAATTGTTCAAGTGGAAACACACCATCTTCAGCTCCGTCATCTCCTCGATGGCGTAGCACGGCCCTTCCTTGCCGAATCCGCTTTCCTTCAGGCCGCCGTAGGGCATTAAATCCGCCCGCTACTGCGGTCCCCAATTGATGTGGATGTTGCCTGATTCCAACTCCTTGGCGAACCGCATCGCCGTGTCAACACCCTCCGTAAACACGCCCGCCGCCAGCCCGTATTTGGTGTCATTCGCCAGCGCGCAAGTTCTTCAGCATGCGCACAAACGTCTGGCGTCGTGCCTGACGAAATGGCCCGTGTTGTGGTTGCTCAGAGCGTTCAGCGCACGGCGACAGCCATGCGAAAGATGGTGGTGCTTGTTGTCCAAAGTCCGAACCCATTTCGATGAAATTGCAGGCTCATAGGGTATCCCCACACCCTTCCCCACAGTGGGGAGGGGTCGTGATCTCATCCGAGCCTGTGTTCGCAAGGGTTGCCGAAATCGAAGACAAGATTGAGGACGGTCGGCTCGCAGACGAGCTTGGCGAGATAAAGGGAGAGTTGCGCGACCCGTCATTTGATACTGCGGTTGCCGGCGCGACTTCTCCCACCGGACGCTGTTGAGCCATATTGCGACGGCCGGGCGCTGTCGTGTCGGGTCAAAGGTGAGAACGTGCTCCTTTCTTTCCTTTCGGAAACCGAAGACTACGACTGGGAAGAGGACGGCGGAGAACTGTCTTCGTTGATCCCGTTGCGGGCTGACCTGGTGCGCGGGGATTACCGGTGTCTCTTCCTTGGCTGGCTTCTCGCTGTTCAAAACGGTGAAGTGGACGACCGCGCGTCAGAACCGCTGGTGCCGCCGGGATTGAGGGATTTGAACGGTTGCTTGCAGGGCTTGGCCGATTTCTTACGTATTGACCGTGACCTGATTGCCGCCGCTGCCGAAGCCAGCGCGGAACGGACGACGGCCGGTGTTTCCCGGGTAGCGATTGCCGAACAAATCGCGAGGTTGCCGGCACCGGAGAAAGACGGCTTCCTTATCCGGCTGGTTGAGGAGGAAGATCTCAGCCTCGTCTGGGAGTGGAAGCAACGGATTTTGCGGAGTGAGTCGGCCGGGCAAACCGGAAACTCACACCAACGAAACGTCGCCGCACTACTGGCCCGGTCCGAGACAATCCGGAAGGCGCTCCAGAAAGCAGAAGCCGACCGGAGAGCGTGTGAGCAAGCGCAACGCGAGCGCGAACAGGCGCAACGGCGAGCCGCGTACTTGGACTCTCTCGCGGGCAAGGAAGAAGATTTGTGGCGGAAAGTCGAGCAGCTTGTCGCCACCAAACAACCCAAGCGTTACGACGAAGCAGTGGAGATTCTCAAGGACCTGTGTGAACTGGCCGAAAGACAGGGCGCACGCTCAGGTTTCACAAAGAAACTGGAAACTCTCTGTGCCAACCATGCCCGCAAACCAACCCTGATCGAGAGGATCCGGGTGATAGAGTCTGACACTGCCCGGCGCGGTCAAATCACAAACAAAACCACGGCAAAGCCGTGACTTGTTCGCAGACCTCCATGGGGCGCGGACAACGACAGATGATGTAGGCTTGATCCACCTGCTTCGGATGCTCCTTCAGGAAAGTCCGCAGGTGGCGGGCATCCGATTCATTTGGTTTCTCCGTCCACTTCACCTCGACCGGCGTCAGTTTGCCGTCGTGATCGATTATGAAATCAATCTCCATCCCATCCCGCGTCCTCAGGTAATGCAGTTGGCCGCCGCCTAGGTACTCCAGACGCTTCCAAAGTTCGATGCCGACCCACTGCTCGAAGAACGCGCCGGGATTGACTTTCACGATCTCCGGCAAGGCGGTCAGACCGGCCGCCCCGTGCCGCACGCCCAAATCAAAAAACAGGAATTTCGGAGTCGAGAGCAGATTCTTGCGCTTGCTCTTGGAAAAGGCCGGCACCCGAAACCCGATGAACATATCTTCCAACAACTGGTAGTGGGATTTCACTGTCGGCTGTGACAGTCCTGTTTCCTGGGAAATTCCGGCATAGTTCAGAATCTGCCCGGATTCGGTCGCAGCCAGTTGCAGATACCGAACAAACGCTCCCCAGTCCTTCACGAGTGCCTCCCGACGGATCTCCTCCTCCAGATGCACCAACGCAAAAGATTTCAGTAACGTGGCCCGATCCTGCTCCTCGCTCGTCACCACACCCGGCAACGCCCCATAAGCCAGCCGTGATTCCAAGTCCCATGCCGGAAACGGCTGTGCCGGTGTTGTGCCGCCGGGCCACTCAAAGGGTAGCGGCGACACCGCGTAACTGATCCTAGGCGTCGTGGCCGGATGCTCCGCCAGTGTTAGTGGATATAGGTGATGCAGAAAACTCCGGCCTGGCAGCAGATTCGCCCCGGTCATCCGTAGTTTACGCGCCGAACTGCCACACAACACAAACCGCCACCGCCGCTTATCCTTGTCGTACAGATGCTGAACTGCGTCGAATATAGACGGCACAGTCTGCGCCTCGTCCACGAATACATACTGCCCTTCCCGATCCGCCGGCATTTTCCGGCACACCGTGACAAAGGCGCCGGGGTCAGCCAGATGCCGCGACCGTTCTGCAGGATCGGACAAATCCACTACCACCGTCTCCGGTGGCAACAACGTATTTAACAGTGTCGTTTTCCCGGTCTGACGCGCCCCGAAGATTAAATGCACGAAGGGCCGGGTCAATTTCTCCCGCAACTGGCTTGCATACCATCGATCGTACATACGCGACAGGATATCACAGCGATTCTAAAACGCACATTATTTTTCGAGCAATTTAATAAACAACGCATAACTCATGATTTCCACTTCACGATTCTCTAGATATCACTGCCATCACAAGACACTTACGTAAGAAATCAACATGTGAATTAGATACTGAAGAAAATCGCATTCCCACCTCCTCTGGCAAGATAAGTATTTGCACACCAAATAGATGGTGGAGGCGGTGGGAGTTGAACCCACGTCCTCTGCAAGGTCAACGCGCGCGACTACATGCTTATTCCATCTTTGGGTCTCGCCCGCGGAACTGCCGGTGGACAGGCCATTCCGCGCGCCAGTCTCCAGTTAATGGTTCGCCCGTTGACCTGAAGACAACATAAACGGACTAACCTGCTGTCGTCGTTCCGATCCCGCTAGCAGGTGTCGCGGGCGGAACGTCGCGGTCAATTAAGCCGCGAGTGCCAGCTCTTCGTTGGCAGTTATTTGGTTTGCCAGGTGTTTAACGAGGCCTCCTGACAACCTCGGCATGCCGCTCGCGCCCACTTCACAAAGTCGAATCCGTTTCGCCCCCATGAAAGCGCGTGTGTGGCACAGCCAATATAACGACCGCCGTGAAGATTGCAAGGAAGAAGCGTTCGAGCGTGAACGTCGGCTCAGATGACAGCCGCTGCGCGCACAGGTTGAGAGAACACTCCGTCCGTGGTCGGAGGAGGCGCCGACCTCGATGGCGTTGGGGGATTCGAACAGATGTCTCTCAACCTGTGGCGCGCAGACAGCTGGCTCGTGAGCGCGGCAAGCGATTCCAAGTCAACCGTCAGGAAGGGCGGACGCTGACCCGCCGTGGGCAAGTTGCTCTGCGCACCCCGCGCAGCATGCTTCACGGCCAACCCTGGAGCCAGCGCCGCCATAAATCGGTTCATTTCACTCCGTCGTGTAGGAATCGGCGAGCTGCAGCACTTCGCCGAGGTTCAATGGTTTCTGCAAAATGCGTTCCGCGTTGGTCGGATGCGCCTCCGCTGTTGGCGCGTCGGCCAATTGTCCTGTGCAAATGACAACATGGGCGTGCGGGTACCGTCCCTTGATTCTCTCGGCCAGTTTTGTCCCCGTCATCCGCGGCAGCATCAAATCGACAAAGGCCAGATCAACAGGATTGTGCTGTAGGAATTCCAGCGCCGCTTGGGGCGTGTCGCGCACCTCGATGCTGCGATTGGGCGACTGCAACAAGTCTGCTAGGACTTGGCAGACAGCGGGGTCATCATCTACGATAAGCACGCGATAGGGATTTTTCTTGTTGTCGATCATATTCATCACTCGCTGCTGACAACGCCTGTCACTTCTGGAAATAGCAGCGGGTATGCCAAGCGGGGAAAAACCACCCTACAGGAACAGGCCGCTATCAGATTTGCGGCAGATGGACAAAACCGTCAGAAAACCTGGCTATTTCAATGTGGCAGGCCAAACAAATAATAGATGAGGCACAGCAACGCCAGCACCACCGCGCCAGCGTTCAACTCCTTGTACCGTCCCGCGGCCAGCTTCATTATGGGATACACCAGCAGCCCCGCCGTAAGACCGTTGGCGATGTTGTAAGTGAACAACATCATCGCGATCGTCACAAACGCCGGCACCAGCTCCGTCATGTCCTCGAAATCAATTTTGCGGATCGAGCCGATCATCAACACGCCGACTGCGACCAGCGCGGGACCGTAGGCGTACCGCAATTGCTGCAAGGGCGCGACCAGCGGGATGAAGAACAGCGACACCGCAAACAACCCCGCCGTCACCACCGCCGCCAGTCCCGTCCGCGCACCTTCGCGAATGCCCGTGGCCGATTCGATATACGCGCCGCTCGTTGAAGTGCCCACCAACCCGCTGAACATGCAGGTCGCAGCATCCACCAGCATCGGCTTTTCAATGTCAGGGAAGTTGCCATTCTCATCGAGCATCCCGCCCGCCGCGCCGACGCCGACCAGCGTACCGAGCGTGTCGAGGAAACTCATCAGGAACAACGTCAGCAAAATGGGCAGGAAACTCAGTCGCAACACACCGGCGACATCGAGTTGCCCGGCAATGGGTGCGAGGCTGTAGTCACCGACAAACGGCATAGCTATGATACCCTTCGGCGCATGCGCGAACCCGAAAACCAGCCCCAACCCAGAGGTCACCGCGATGCCAATCAACAACGCCCCTCGCACGCGCCGGTACAACAACGCGCAGATAAACAGAAATCCGAATATGGCCAGCAACACCTGCGGGTCGCGCAAGTTGCCAATTTTCACCGGCACGTCCGGTGCCGACAGCACCTTCGCCCCGCGTGCGACAGTCTCGACCGGCATTCCCGCCACGAAACTTGTCACGATTCCCGTCTCATACAACCCGATGAACGCCAGGAACAACCCGATGCCGACGGCAAAACTGTGTTTCATGCTCGGCGAGATAGAGTTCGCCAGCCACGACCGCACCCGCAGCACCGTGATGAGCAGGAACCCGAGTCCACTGACGAACACCGCGCCGAGCCGTTGCTGCCAACCGATGCCCATCGCCGCCAGCCCGAACGCGATGAAAGCGTTCTCGCCCATGTACGGCGCCACCGCAATCGGCCGGTTCGCCACGAATCCCATCAGCATACAGCCGAACACCGCCGTCAGAATCGTCGCCACAGTGCTCGGCCCGACTGGAATCCCGGCAAAGGCGAGGATCGCCGGATTGACCACGATGATGTACGCCATCGTGATGAACGTCGTCGCCCCGCCTAACAATTCCATGCGCACAGTCGAGCCTCGTGCGCGCACCTTGAAGAACTGCTCGATCACGCCTGACCACTAGCAAAAAAGCCGCTGCGTGGCGACAGTCAAAGTCACGCGGCCCCTATGGAGTGCGGCGGCTTGACGCCGCCTTGCCGTTTACCGCGACCGGTGTCCGTGTTGATCCGTTGTGGACTCGAAACTTCTCCAAGTCAGAAACGGTCGCAAAAACCTTCGGTGCCACTCCTATCACCAAAGCTTTGGCCGATATATCGCCAGGCGATATATCAGCGCCGCGACCAACGGGAGCAACTCGTCCAATGCTGAACGTGCAGGGTGTGGAGCAGACTGTCACCGGCCACACCAGCGCAATCTCTCCAAATGTTGTTTGTTGAGACCTGACCCTCTTGCCTCGTTCTTGCCTCCGTTCATTGGCTGTCACCCTGAGCGCAGCCCCGCGGTCGTTTGCGGGGCGAAGTCGAAGGGGTCTCTGTCGTGTCGAGAGCCATCAACGACAGAGATTCTTCTCCCGCCTTGGCGGGATCAGAATGACAAACGAGCAAACCAGAGCAGCCAGTTTGGTTGCGGCCTTGCGCCGCGTTAGGTTCTACGGTCTCGTCGTTCGCCACCGGTCACCAACGAGAGAAGATTGACACGCGCCAAACGTCCCGACTATTCTGTTTGCCGGCCTTGTGGAATGGCAAACCACAGGCGCCGGGCCGTCGCCAAACGAGAACAACATCGTCGAGGAAATCCTGATGAAACCTGCTGCGAATCTCCGCAAACTGTCCGCGTTTCTGCTTGTGTTGGCCGTTGTCCCGCTGAGTGTCCCAGCCGTTGGCGCCTCTGCGCCGCGCGCGCGGACCACCATTGCGTTCGACCGCGATTGGCGGTTTCTCAAAGCCGATGCATCTGATGCCGAGCAACCCGGTTTCGATGACCGGACCTGGCGCATGGTGAACGTGCCCCACGATTGGAGCATCGAAGGCCCGTTCGATGAAAAGAATACCACCGGCGGCGCAGGCGGATTTCTGCCGAGTGGCATCGCGTGGTACCGGAAGCATTTCACGTTGCCCGCTGATGACGCGCGCCGCCGCGTGTTTGTCGAATTCGACGGTGTCATGGCCAACAGCGACGTCTGGATCAACGGGTTTCATCTCGGCAGACGGCCTTATGGTTACGTCAGTTTCGGTTACGAACTCACCGGCCACCTCAACTTCGGTGCCGTGAAATCGAATATCCTCGCCGTTCGCGCCGACACCGCGCAGCAGCCTGCGTCGCGCTGGTACAGCGGCGCCGGCATCTACCGGCACGTCCGACTGGTCATCACCGGTCCGGTTCACATCGGGCAATGGGGCACGTTCGTTTCCACGCCGAAGATCGCGACGGATCAGGCCGTCGTGCACGTGCAAAACACCGTGACCAACCAGTCTGACGCCGCCCGCGCCGTGACGGTGCAGATCGCGCTGATCGGTCCCCGAGGCAACACGGTGCGGACAACCGAGTCGGTTCCGCAGACCATCGCGCCCGGCCAATCCGTCGATTTTCAGCAGGACATCGTCGTCAAGAATCCGGAACTGTGGGACCTCGACCGTCCCCGGCTCTACCGGGCCGTCAGCCGTGTCCGCGCGGCGGGCGTCACGCTCAATGACGACGTCACTTCATTCGGCATCCGCGACGCTCGCTTCGAGCCTGCGACCGGTTTCTGGCTGAACGGAAAGAATTTCAAGATCAAAGGCGTTTGTCTCCATCACGATGGCGGTGCGTTCGGCGCGGCGGTGCCGCTCGGCGCGTGGAAACACCGGTTGAAACAACTCCGCCAACTGGGCGTCAACGCCATCCGGACCGCGCACAATCCGCCCGCGCCCGAGTTTCTCGATCTCTGCGACCGGATGGGCTTCCTCGTGATGGACGAAATGTTCGATTGCTGGACCGTTGCCAAGAATCGGTACGATTATCATCTGTATTTCAACGACTGGTCGAAGATCGACACGCGCGACACCGTGCGCCGCGACCGCAATCATCCGAGCATCATCCTCTACAGCGCGGGCAACGAAATCCACGACACGCCGAAGGAGGAACTCGCTCGGAACATTCTGAGCGGGCTGGTGCCCGTATTCCACGAGAACGATCCCACACGGCCGGTGACGCAGGCGCTGTTCCGGCCCAACGTCAGCCACGATTACACGAACGGCCTGGCCGATCTGCTCGACGTGATCGGCACCAACTATCGCGACGCGGAATTGATCGCTGCGTGGCGCGCCAAACCCACGCGCAAGATCATCGGGACCGAGCAGCGACACGATCGCGAGACCTGGCTCAATCTGCGCGACAATCCGCCCGAAGCCGGCCAGTTCCTCTGGAGCGGCGTTGATTATCTGGGCGAATCGCGAAACTGGCCCGTTGTCGTCGCCGGCTCCGGACTGCTCGACCGCACGGGCGCGATCAAATCGATGGCCTACGAACGGCAGAGTTGGTGGAGCCAACAGCCGATGGTACACATTGTCCGCCGCACCGCGCCCACGCAGGTGGCGCCGACCGATCCCGGTTTCACGCCGCTCAACCGTCGTCAGGTGCAGTTCTCCGACTGGACGCCGCAGAATTCACAGTCGCACGAGGAGAACGTCGAGGTGTACAGCAATTGCGAACAGGTGGAGCTGTTCCTCAACGGCAAATCGCTCGGCGTGCAGCCGCTCCACGCCGATGCGTCGGCGCGCACGTGGAAGGTCACGTTCGAGCCTGGGACTCTCAAGGCCGTCGGCAGAGACAATGGATGGACCGTCGCCACGCACGAGCTCCGCACCGCCGGCAAACCCGCGAGGATCGAGCTTGTTGCCGATCGCGACAAACTTGCGCCTGATTGGGACGACGTGTCGTACGTCACCGCCACGGTCGTCGACAAGCACGGCGTGACCGTCCCCGACGCCACCGATCTGATCACGTTCAAGGTCAGAGGCGCTGGTGTGATCGCCGCCGTCGATAACGCCGACAACGCCAGCCACGAGCCGTTTCAAGCTGCCGAACGCCACGCCTATCGCGGACAATGCGTGGCCATCGTCAAAGCCAGCGCGGCCCGGGGCCGAATCATCCTCACCGCCTCGGCGCCCGGTCTCGGAGGCGATTCGATCACCATCGACGTGGTCGCCCCGTCCGAAAGATAAACGGAAGACGGCTTGTTCATTGACCCTCTCGCCACCAAACCCTTGGCCGATATATCGCCTGGCGATATATCAGCGCCCACGACCAACGGGAGCAACTCGTTCAAGGCTTAACGTGGCGTGTGGCTCTGTCCGTCACCGGCCCCACCAGCGCAATCCCTCCAATTGTCGTTTGCTGAGACCCTCCTGCCTTTCCACCGTCTTGAAGCGTTCTGGCATGAAACTTTCGACAAGCGATCCCGTGGTGTAGGGAATCAACGCAAGAAAAACGGAGGAAATAAAGAATGAGCAAGTTCATCAGAGTTGTGAATGGAGTGCTTCCACAACCGTATCTGGTTCTCCCGAAAGAGCTGCTATACGAAGTGCTGGATTGCTTGCGGGCCAAGGGCGTTGGCTACAAAGTAATGGAGGGAACCAAGTCCACAACCGACGTCTGGCTGGATGTTGATCTGCCGCCAAAAGGCATGGAGCCGATAATAAACGACTGGTTCAATAGCCGTGACATTACGCCAGAGAGGGGTCGTATCGGCGCTTCATAGAACCCATTCGCGTTATTTTGGGGATTCTGACAGCATGGCAGGAAATACTGAATGGCGAAGGACCGACATTGACGTTCTGAAAAAACGCCGTGGCGGCCTAAAGGAGTTTTGTGGCTACAAACAAATCATTGAAGAGCGTTTTCGCGTCCTCTGCGAAGTTTTGACAAAACTCGGGCTTGATCAATAGCATTCCAATTTCGTCGCTATCTGCGCCGGAGCCGCCAATGGATACACCTTTCTCTGTCTCAATAAACTTCTTCAGTTTCGCAACCTTTGGCGCATCGAGGTCATTAACCCTCCCGCCCTCGTGAACAATACAGTTTCTGATTTCCTGCAAGTCTTTCATGCGCCGCCAAGGTTTCATATCCCCGAGTTGTACGCCCTCTACTTTAGTCAGATAATTCTTGCAGCGGTCAATGGCAGATGCTCCGCGTAAATCTCTAGCACCAATCGGGAATCCTCTCTCTACCCGCAGAGCATCACAGACGCGGTTCAGTTGATTCTCTGTGGTCAGGAAGAGCAGGACAACAAACGAGTATCGTAGCGATCGTGAAAAGTTTCTGGATTCCTCCCTCCGGAATTCACGCGTGGCCTCACGCCGAGCCTCTTCAGGGTTCATCGATAAGGGCAATTTCGATTCATCAATGTACCAAGCGTCGATTTCAGCTGGCAGCTTATTTTCCATGCTTGTGCAGTAGTGGGCAAGCCAGTCGAACGAAGTTAATATCTGAAGGCAAAAGCGTTTTCTTTCTTCGGAGTTCATTTGAACTGGGTGACCACTGATGTTACTTGAACAGTTCGGGCTTCAAGGCGCGTGCCCGCTGAAAGGCGTCAGCCGCCAAAGCCTCTTGGCCTGCCGTGCGATACGCGCTCCCCAGCCCGTACCACGCATCGGCATTATCCGGTCCCAGTTTGACCGCCTTCTTGTAGGCGTCAATCGCATCACTCATTTTGCCCGCCCCCAAGTAAGCGTCTCCTAAGTTGCTCCAATACGTCCCGCTAAGAGCGATCTCAAACCGATTAGTTCTGCTATCTGGAACTTTCTCCGCCAGCAATTTGATCGCCTGTTGATACGCTTCGATGGCGTTCCCATAGTCCCTCTGGCGCATGTAAGCAGCGCCAAGGTCAGACCATGGTCCCGGGAATGCCGCAATTTTGGCAGCCTGCTTGTAGGCAACGACTGCGTCCGCGCTTTTACCTTGCGCCTCATACAACTCTGCCAAACTGGACCAGGCACCGTCATCGTCAGGTTGTGTCCTGATTCTGTGCTTAAGGATTTTTGTAGCTTCCTCATAAGCAGCGGCTGCTTCGTCGACGAACTTCAAGGACGAGTAAACTCGACCAAGTTGAACGTACGCATCCGCACTATTCGGAAACCTAGTCAAAACCGCTTTGATGTGTTTCAACGCTTCGGCATAATCACCTTTTTCCATAGTCTCACGGCTAGCACGAAAGTCAGCATCTCTTATGAGATCAAAGAAATCGGGCATTTCACGACCTGAAATGATGCCGAACGACTTCGGGCTCATGGTTCCCCTGCCTTTTGCCAACAGGTACTGAGCCGCATCGACCGGAATTGCGAAATTCAGTGACTGCCCTTCGCGAAGGAGTGCGGTGGCTACGCCGATGACTTCGCCTTTGGCGTCTAGCACAGGCGAGCCGCTGGAGCCGTGAGAAATGGCTGCTGTGATTTGCAGCATGCGCTCCTTATTTTCGCCTTCTCTTACCGCCGACACGATGCCTTCCGACAGTGTACCCTCCAATCCGAGCGGGCTGCCAATTACAGCGATGCGCGTGCCGACTTCTATTTTCTCACTATTGCCGAGCGTCAGGAAAGGCAGGTCCTTGCCCGTGAGTTTCAGCAGCACGAGGTCGTTCTTCGGATCATCGGCTAAAACGCCTTCGATGGGGAACAAGCCGCCGTTCTCAGCTTTGGCGACGGCGCTGGCTGCACCTTCGATGACGTGGTGGTTTGTGATGAGCTTGCCGTCGCTGGAGACGAGGAAGCCGGTGCCGGTGGCGACTTCCTTGCCGGTGGTGTCGGAGACCACCAACAGCATCACCGCCGGTCGCGCTTTCTTGGCGAGCGCTTTAAGGTCTATTGATTCGGTTTCAGCCCGGACTTCCGTGAGGTATGCGGTGGAGAGAGCGAGGGCTGCAACCAGCACGAGTTGTCGCGCGCAGCGTTTCATGCCCGGCAGGATATGGCGGCGCAGACGGACGGTCAAGATTGTCGTGCGCGTGGCGGACGGCTCGGCGAGCCGTCCCTACCGATTGTCGGCTACTTCTGAAAGACAGCACGGATGAACTCGTCGCCGTGCACCGTCCCGAACGCGCCGGCGGCACAACTTCGCTCGTCAAAGCGTTCGACTTTGTCGGGCGCTCGGCGCGGATCACGAATGGCAAACGGGACAGCGTCACGAACGTGAATTCGCTTTTCCACTGGCGTCGGATGATCCGGCAACACGGCCACCACGGCTTCCATTTTCCGTTGTTCCAGGCCTGTTAGGATGCGACCGACGACGCGGGCGTCGAGGTCTTCAATGGTGCGGATTTTCAGGTCTAGGTTGCCCTCGTGGCCGGCTTCGTCGGGCGCTTCCACATGGACGTAGCAGAAATCACAGTGTTCCAGCGCGGCCAGGCAGGCATCGGCCTTGCCTTCGTAGTTGGTATCGGAAAGACCGGTCGCGCCGGGGACTTTGAGGATTTCCAAGCCGGCATAAACGCCGATGCCGCGAATCAGGTCCACCGCCGAAATCACGGCGCCGCTAACGCCGAAACGTTCCTGAAAAGTCCACATCTTCGGGCGTTTGCCGGGTGACCACAGCCAGATCGAGTTACCCGGGTCTTTGCCGGCGGCCCGGCGACGCCGGTTGACGGGATGATCCTTCAAGATCGGCCACGAACGGCGGGTCAGGTCGTTGAGCAGGTCGGCCGTCGGTTGCGCTTCCGGCACCTTGGCGCGGATGAGCAGTCCTTCCGCCGGTTCATTGGGATGGTCGTGCGGCGGGCTGCAATCAAGCCGCGGGTCGAGTCCTTTGCCCACGAACAGGTGCCGATAACTGACACCGGTGTAAAAGTTCAGGGTCGGGGAGCCGATTTCCTTCTGGAGCGTCTTGAGAATCTCGTCGGACTCGGCCGAACTGATGTGCCCGGCGGAATGGTTTTTGATGCGACCGTCGTCAAACAGGCAGATCAGGTTGCAGCGCATCGCCATGTCGTCGTCGCGGATTTCGACGCCCATGCTGGCGGCTTCGAGCACGCCGCGGCCCTGCAACACCTGGCGCGGGTCGTAGCCCAGCACGGACAGGTTGGCGGCTTCGCTGCCGGTGGGCATGTCCTCTTCGATGGTCTTGAACAGCCCGCAACGGCCTTCGCGGGCAATGCGATCCATGTTGGGTTTGCGGGCCATCTGCAAGGGCGTCTTGCCGGCCAAAGAGGCGATGGGATAATCCGACATGCCGTCGCCAAGGATAATGATGTACTTCATCGGTGGCCGTAATTATTGATCAGGTATTGTTTGAACTGGTCATAATCCGCAGCCATCCGGTCATAGTCCTCCGGCAATTTATCAAGCGCCGCGAGCGAAAGCGGCATCTCCGGCGAAAAGCCGAGGAGACGCTCGATTTCTTCCGGGAACTTGGCCGGATGCGCCGTCTCCAGCACCACCGCGGGCAAATCGCCCAACGGTTCGGCCTGAACGAAATCTTGGAAACCACGCCAGGCGACGGCGCCGTGCGGTTCCAGCAGGAGCCGGTGGTCGTGCCAAGCCTGTTTGATCGTCGCGCGGGTCTGCTCGTCGGACACCGAAGTCGAGAACAAGTCGCGCCGCATCCGGGCCATGTCCGGCAGGTGGTGGATTCTTCCGGTTTCGTCCATTTGTCCGCCATAGATCGCGACCAGCCGGGCCAGATTGCTCGGATGGCCGACGTTCATCGCGTTGGACAGACAGTTCCGCGACGGTACGATTCTCTCGTAAATCGCGGTTTCGAGGAACCGTGGAAATTCGTTGTTGCCGTTCACCGGCACGACCAGCCGGCGGATGGACAGCCCCATCTCGCGGGCAATGACCGCGCCCATCATGTCGCCAAAATTCCCTGACGGGACGGAAATCACGAGCGGCTCGCCCGGTTGGGCCAGCCGTGACGCGGCGTAGAAATAGTAAACGCTCTGCGGCAGCAGCCGGCCGATGTTGATGGAGTTGGCCGACGACAACGGAATCGCAGCGAGTGCCGGGTCGGCAAAGGCGCGTTTCACCAACGCCTGGCAGTCATCGAATTTGCCGTCCATGGCGATGGTGCGGATGTTGTCCCGCAACGTGGTCATCTGCTTGCGTTGGCGGTCGCTGACCTCGGCGACGGGGAACAGCACCAGCACGCGGATACCCGCGACGCCGTGAAACGCGCTCGCCACGGCCGAGCCGGTGTCGCCGCTGGTGGCGGTCAGGATCGTCAAGGTCCGGTCCGCTTCGCGCACAAACCGGCCGATCAGCCGCGCCATCATCCGCGCCGCAAAATCCTTGAAGGAAGCGGTGGGCCCTCGGTCCAGCCGCATGACGCGCACCCGGCCATGGACCGGTTCCAGCGGCACATCGTAGTTGTAGGCGTCGGTGCAAAGTGCGTGCAACGTCGCGTCGTCCACCGCGCCAACGGTGAACCGGCGCAGCACTTCAAAGGCGATTTCGGGGTAAGGTTGGCGGGCAAACGCCGCGATCTCTTCCGTCGTCAGTCGGGGATAACGCTGTGGCAGGTATAGGCCGCGGTCGGGAGTCTGACCTTTGAGCAGGGCGTCGCGCAGGCCCACCAGTGGGGCTTTGCCGTTGGTGCTATAAAAAAGTAACGGTTCCATTAAGTCGCCTGACGTTCAAACGATTCCCCAGAAGATTAGCGGTTCGCCCGGTGGGAAGTCAACTTGTAGCAGCGAGCCTGCTCGGTGCGCATCTGATACTACCACCACGACAAGTCCTGACACAGTAGCGCGGGCCTTCGCCGCGTCGAAGCGGCTTCGTCCGCGCAGGCGGGCGTCCCGCCCGTTGCTATTTGGAGATGCCGCACGACACGGGCGAGACGCCCGCGCTACTATGGGGGGAATGACAAGATGCGGCCCCCGTTTCCAACAACTTGGAACTTTGAACCTTGAACTTTGAACGCATCGTCTGCAATATCACGCCCCGATGAGAAAACCGTCCGTTACCGTCCGCGTGCCGGCTACGACGGGAAATCTCGGTCCGGGGTTCGACACGCTCGGCATTGCTCTGAAGTTGCACAATCAGGTT